>NZ_JBFAKG010000239.1:0-1014 GCF_040655595.1 Saccharopolyspora sp. NPDC050389 | reverse complement strand
CAATACCCCCGCGCCAAGCCCACGCCCGCGACGTACAACTCCCCCACCACGCCCGGTGGCACCAGGCGCATGCGGCCGTCCAGCACGTAGACCCGCATATTGACGGTGGGACCGCCAATGATCGGCTCGTCCGAGTGCACGCCCAGCGATCCAGAGGTCACCCATACCGTGGCCTCGGTGGGCCCGTACAGGTTCAGCATCAGCCGACCCGGAGCCCACTGCCGGACCAGCTCGCTGCCGATCGCTTCGCCTCCGACCAGCAGTGTCCGGAACGACGGCAGTTCCACCACTGGCATGCTCGCCAGCACCGACGGGAGGATCAGTGCGTGCGAGATCCGCTGCTCGGCGAGCACGTCGACCAGCTCCGCGCCGGTCAACACCCCCGAATCCGGCGGGACGACCAAGGTTCCGCCGGCGGCGAAGGCCATCAACACTTCCAGCACAGCGGCATCGAAACTCGGTGATGCCAGCTGCAAGACCCGCGATTCGCCGGTCAGCTCGAAACGCTCCACCTGGGTCTGCGCCAGCCCGGCCAACCCGGTGTGCGGGACAACTACGCCCTTCGGACGCCCCGTCGATCCCGACGTGTAGATCACGTATGCGGCGGCGCCAGTAGGCACCTCCACCTCCGGCGACGCCTCCGGGGACCGGTGGACCGCACCCGCCACGTCCGGTTCGTCAAGCACCAGTTTCGGCGTTTCCTCCGGTAGCAGGTCGACGAACTCGGACTTCGTGAGCACCAGCGCGGCGGCACTGTCCGCCACCATGAAGCCAATTCGTTCTCGCGGGTACATCGGGTCGACCGGAACGTACGCGCCACCCGCCTTCGCCACCGCGAGGATGGCAACGATCATCTCCACCGATCGCCCGAGCAGCAGCACAACTCGCGACTCCAGGCCGACGCCGTGCGCGATGAGGCGGTGTGCGAGTTGGTTCGCGCGGGTGTTGAGGTCGTCGTAGGTCAGGCGGGTGCGGTCGTGTTCGAGTGCGGTGGCCTGGGGAGTTTTGCTTACC
>NZ_JBFAKG010000238.1:0-1023 GCF_040655595.1 Saccharopolyspora sp. NPDC050389 | reverse complement strand
CCCCGCGCCAAACCCACACCCCCCACATACAACTCCCCCACCACACCCACAGGAACCAAACCCAACGAACCATCCAACACATACACCCGCATATTCGGCAACGGATGACCGATAGGCGGGACGTTTCCGCCGGACAGCGGTCCCGTCATCGTCAAGTAGACGGTCGCTTCGGTCGGCCCGTAGGCATTCAGCATCAGCCGACCTTTCGACCAGCGGTCGACCAGTTCGCCGGGGCACGGTTCGATGCCGGTGATCAGGACCCGCAGGTCTGGCAAATCGCGGTGCGGAATGCTCGACAACACCGTTGGCGAAACGACGGCGTGGCTGATGCGTTCCTCCGCCAAGATCGCTGCCAACTCAGCGCCGAGCGGTTTTTGCGTTGCGGGCAGGACCAGCGCAGCTCCGGTCGCGAGGGCCATGAACAGTTCCATCACCATCACGTCGAAGCTGGGCGACGCCAACTGCAGTACGCGGCTCCCCTCCCCGACCCGAAGTCGTTCCCGCTGCACCTCGACCAGGTTGGCCACCGCGACGTGCGGAACCACGACTCCCTTGGGGGTGCCGGTGGAGCCGGAGGTGTAGATCACGTATGCCGGGGCCAGCGGGCCCAACGCGGCCCGCCGATCGGCATCGGTGACGTTTCCGCTGTTGTTCCGGCCGAGCCGGCCTTGGAGTTCGGGATCGCCGAGGAACAGGACGGGAACTCCGATGGCCGCAACACTCCCTGCGGAGCCGTCCGCGGTGAGGACAACCGCCGGCCCAGCGTCATCGAGCATGAACCGGATACGGTCAGGCGGGTACGTCGGGTCGATCGGCAGGTAGGCGCCACCGGCCTTCAGCACGGCGAGGATGGCGACCACCATTTCCGCGGAGCGGGGCAGCACCAGCGCCACGACTCGCTCCGGCCCCACTCCTAGCCCCGCCAAGTGGTGTGCGAGTTGGTTCGCGCGGGTGTTGAGGTCGTCGTAGGTCAGGCGGGTGCGGTCGTGTTCGAGTGCGGTGGCCTGGGGAGTTTTGCTTACC
>NZ_JBFAKG010000237.1:0-1034 GCF_040655595.1 Saccharopolyspora sp. NPDC050389 | reverse complement strand
CGGCCGGCGTGCTCGCCGAGATGGGCATCCTTATCGACGACCGGCGGCCGTCCTTTGAGGACTGGCTTGAACGCAAACTTGACGGCATCGCACCAGGAATCGCCCGCGAGACCGAGCGATGGCTACGAGCATTACACGACGGCGGCCCCCGCATCCGGTCCCGCAGCATCGAAACAGTTCGGAGCCACCTCAACTTCGCCCGGCCGGTGCTGCTGGCCTGGTCGGATCGTTACGACCACCTGCGCGAGGTCACCCGCGAGGACGTGCTCAACGCCCTCGACACCCTCCACGGCTCCCAACGGCAGAACACCCTGATCTCCCTGCGATCCCTATTCCGCATGGCCAAGAAGACCGGCATGGTGTTCCGGAACCCCACCGCTCGGATCCGGGTCGGCGAACGCCACTCCACGCTGCTCCAGCCGCTTCAGCCGCTTCTGCCTGACCAAGTCAAAAAGACCGTCACAGCCGCCGTCAGGCCGGCGGACCGGCTCATCATCGCCCTGGCCACCATCCATGCCGCCCGTTCCGACGGGATCCGGCGTCTGCACCTCGACGACGTCGACATCGGCAACCGGCGTTTGACCATCGCCGACCGGACCCGCCCTCTCGACGAGCTCACCCACCGCGAGCTGCTGAACTGGCTGGACTATCGGCGTTCACGCTGGCCGAACACCGCTAACCCGCACCTGCTCATCAACCAACGGACCGCACTGGAAACCGGACCGGTCAGCGCTTTCTGGCTGAAAGCTGCCTTCCGAGGCCACGAAGCAACCCTCGAACGCCTGCGTGTCGATCGGCAGCTTGAGGAAGCCCTCACCCACGGAGCCGACCCACTGCACCTCGCGGTCGTGTTCGGACTCGACGAGAAGACCGCCCTGCGCTACGCCACCGCAGCACGGGCGCTGCTGGAAAGTCCGCTCGAACACGATACTGTCGGTTCACCTCGAACCCACGGGTCGAGCCCTGCTCCTGGTGGCAACCCACCCTCGGGTTCCCAATGAGGAACCTTCACTCGCGCTGAACCCACGGGACTC
>NZ_JBFAKG010000236.1:0-1048 GCF_040655595.1 Saccharopolyspora sp. NPDC050389 | reverse complement strand
CACACCGAGTACATGATCAACTATGTGGCCAGCGGGCAACGCCCGGGTCCATCACGGAAACCGTGCCAGAGCCAAGAGTCGACCGGAATTGACACACGGGTCACCCATCCCAAACCCATGCCTTGAGAGAGCTCGAGGTGGTGCTCTCCACCCACGTGGAGGTGGTCCGTTCTTCGTTCGTGAAGTCCCGCACCTGCAGGCGTGCTCTCCACACACGTGGAGGTGCTCCGCCTCGTAACGGTGTACTCGATCCCGTGGGCTGGTGTTCTCCACGCACGTGGAGGTGGTCCGCCAGCGAACGGCTCGGGCTGTGGGTCCGTATGGTGCTCTCCACGCAGCTAAAGGTTGTCCCGTAATCGCGGGTCTGGGCGGGTAGTGGATCATGTACTGGTGCAGGTGATCGGGGTTGAGCAGCCGGGGTGGATACCGACGTTCACGGGGCTGTCGGTGCGGCAGTTCGGCAAGCTGGTGAGAATCGTGCGAGGTCGTGGCGCCGAGCAGACCGGTGCCGGTCGTCGGTGGGGTCTGTCGCTGGACGACCGGGTGCTGCTGGTGGCGGTGTACTACCGCACCAACCTCACGTTGCGGCAGGTCGCGTTGCTCTTCGATGTCTCCAAGTCCGCGGCCGGGCGAGTCGTGGACCACCTGGGCCCCTATCTCGCGTTGTCGTCGACGACACGCAAGCACAGCCCGGAGACGGTGCTGATCGTGGACGGCACCCTGGTGCCCACCCATGACCGAAGCGTGAGCGCGTCGTCGAAGAACTACCGGTACTCGACCAACCTGCAGGTGGTCATCGACGCCGACACCCGCCTGACCGTCGCGATCGGCAAGCCGTTGCCGGGTAACCGTAATGACTGCCGGGCCTACCGGGATTCCGGTGTCGACCAGGACTGCTCGGGTGCGCATGTGATGGCTGACGGCGGCTACCAGGGCAACCACGAGGTGATCAGGCCGTATCGCAAACCCACTGACGGCAGCGAACTTCCCGCCTGGAAGGAGGAACTCAACACGGTTCACAAGCGCATCCGAGCCCGCGTCGAGCATG
>NZ_JBFAKG010000235.1:0-1056 GCF_040655595.1 Saccharopolyspora sp. NPDC050389 | reverse complement strand
TAACGACCTCGTGCATAGTTGGCGATCTTGACTGAGATGATCTTCGTGTGGGTCGTGCTGGGGTGTTGTCGAGTCGTCGGGTGACAGGGTTATCCGGGCAGGTCATCGCCGAGTTGGTGGCGGAGGTGGGTCCGGTGTGGCAGGCCCGTCAGGATGCTCGGTTGTCTGACCGTCCGCGGCGGCGGGCGCCGGGCGCGGGGGCGAAGTACAGGCTGGTGTTCGTGGATCGGCTGTTGGTCACGCTGGTGCATCTGCGGCATGGCAGCACGCATGATGTGCTGGCGGCGTGGTTCGGGGTCGACCGTTCGACGATCACGCGGGCTATCAACGAAATCCGGCCGTTGTTGGCCGATCGCGGTTGCCGCGTGGAGCAGGGGGTCCGGCTGCGCACGGTCGCCGATGTGGTCGCCTACCTCGACAGCGTGCGGCAGACGGCACTGATGGACGCCACTGAGATCCGGGTGCGCCGGCCCACCGTCAAGCGGGCGGGCCGACACCAGTTCATCTCCGGCAAGTCCCGGCAAAACGCTATGAAAGCACTGATGATCAGTGATGCGCAGGGACGCGTTCTGTTCTGCGGGGCCACCTGCCGGGGCAGCACCGCTGACATCACCCAAGCCCGACAGGCCGGTGTCACCGACTGGCTTGAGCACACCACGGCAGTCGAAATCCTCACGGACGCCGGCTACCAAGGCCTCGGTGCGCAGACCTGCGGTCAGGTGCTCACCCCGACGTTGAAGCATCACAAAAAGCGACTGGAGCGTATGCCCGGAATCACCGAACTCCGTGCAGCACAAAGGAAATCCCACGCTCGACGACGAGTGCGAGTGGAACATGGCATTGCCCATCTGAAGAACTGGCGCAGCTTGGCTCGCCACCTCGGGCGCCGAGAGATCCTCGACGACACCGTTCGCGCAGTCGCTGGGCTGCTGTCGGACCACCAACACACCGACCGTCCACAACGCAGGCCCACCGCCGCACTGACGGCCTCTTCGATGTGAATCAAGACCGCACAACACCCCAACACGCACCATCGCTAATCATGCACGAGGTCGT
>NZ_JBFAKG010000234.1:0-1124 GCF_040655595.1 Saccharopolyspora sp. NPDC050389 | reverse complement strand
TGTGCACACCCAGCAGCCGACCCCATACCCTGGCAGAGGGCACGTCGTTCTCCGTCTATGTGGTTTCTGTTCCTCGACAGCTCAGAAACCTAGACACAGCAACGACGTGCCCCTTCTCGCGGGCCAACTACCACCCACACATCAGTACGAAGAGCCCTTTCTTGCCAGGTCTTACAAAGGGCTGACCATGGGCGAGACACAGCTGAGCGACACCGCCGACGGCACACCTGTCTACGAAGCGCCCGCGGTCGAACTGTGCGACCCCGCAACGACCTCGTGATAGTGGCCCGGGCAGCCGTGTTTCACCGACGATGCCGCCCACGATATGGCCGACTACGAGTGGTCTGATATGGACTATCCACAGTGGCTGTCTCCCTAGTTCATCTGATCGATCCCAAGCAGGAGCACCGAACCACAGCCGCAGTTTGCGGTATAGCGCGACGGCGATCTTTCGCTCGGCCAGGAGATCTCGACGCCTTCGGGTCGAGAGTCGACTCCGGAGGGTGTGGGGCGGGCGACCCCCCGACGGTCACCCGCCCCCATTCCCCGAATCCTGGCACGGGCCCCCGACGCCCCACCAGGCACATGCACCCCTGTTTCAGCAGGTCAGCGGAGCATGCGGAAAGAATACTGAGGGTTACTGTCCAGTCGCACAAGGCGCCCGTGAAAAATCGTCGCGGCCGGACTCGCGGGCGACCTCGTCAACATCCGGGTCATCGCGGTGGTGATGGGGCTCGGACAGGGCTTTCTGCTCGCTTCGACGGCGAACCTCGTCATCGAAGCGGTGCCCGCGAGGTTCCAGGGGGTGAGCGTGTCGACGAAGTACACAGTGGAGCAGAGCTTCGGGGCGGTCGGCGGTGCGGTGGCCGGTGCCCTCCTCGCGATTACACCAGTTCGAGCGCTGTGTCCGGGCCGGCGTCGGGGAACAGCCGCACGCCCAGGCCGATGACTACGGGGCAGAGGAGTACGGGCGCAAAAGGCAAAGGCAAGGAGGTTACCCACTCCTTGCCACTTTCAACATATAGCGCACTAGTAGGGCTTTGTTAGTTGTTGATCTTCTGTGGGATGATCTACGGGTGATCCCCGCAGAGTTGGATGCCGTTCGTGACCGTCTTGAGGACTTC
>NZ_JBFAKG010000233.1:0-1148 GCF_040655595.1 Saccharopolyspora sp. NPDC050389 | reverse complement strand
GTTAGGCCGGGCTGATGCCCAGCTGAACCCGGCCGCCTCGCTCGTAAGTGGTACTGCGCTGCCGCGCCGAGCGGCCCGCCCGAGCCGCCAGTTCGTGCAGCTCCTCGACGCTGCGCTCCGAGCCGTGCTCGGAGCCGGCCATCCGGCTGATCGTCTCCTCCATCAGCGTTCCGCCGACGTCGTTGGCGCCGCCGTTGAGCACCTCCGAAGTGCCTTCGTCGCCGAGCTTCACCCACGAGCACTGGACGTTGTCGATCCGGCCGTGCAGCAGGACGCGCGCCATTGCGTGCACCGCGCGGTTGTCCCGGACGGTCGGGCCCGGGCGCGCGAGCCCGGCGAGGTAGATCGGCGCGTTGCGGTGCACGAACGGCAGCGGGACGAACTCGGTGAGCCCGGCGTTGCCGTGCTCGGCCGCGGCGTCCTGGACGCCGGCCAGGGTGCGGAGGTGGCCGAGCCAGTGCTCCGGGGTGTCGACGTGGCCGTACATCATCGTCGACGACGACGGGATGCCGAGCCGGTGCGCGGTGCTGACGACCTCGATCCACTCGGCGGCGGGCAGCTTGCCCTTGGTCAGCACCCAGCGCACCTCGTCGTCGAGGATCTCCGCCGCGGTGCCGGGGATGCTGCCCAGCCCGGCCTCCTTCAGCTCGGCGAGCCAGTCGGCGATGCTCGCCCCGGCCTTCGCCGCGGCGCTGACGATCTCCATCGGGCTGAACGCGTGGACGTGCATCTCGGGCACCCGCTGCTTGATCGCGCGCACCAGGTCGGCGTAGCCGGACACCGGCAGCCGCGGGTCGATGCCGCCCTGCATGCAGATCTCGGTCGCCCCGGCCCGCCACGCCTCGTCGGCCCGATCGGCGACCTCCTCCGGCGAGAGCCGGTAGGCGTCGGCGTCGCGCTCGCGCTGTGCGAAGGCGCAGAAGCGGCAGCCGACGTAGCAGATGTTCGAGAAGTTGATGTTGCGGTTGACCACGTAGGTGATGTCGTCGCCCACGACGTCCCGACGCAGCCCGTCGGCGATCCCGGCGAGCGCGTCCATCGCGGCTCCGTCGCAGGTCATCAAGGCCATCGCGGCGGCGGTGTGGCTCTCGTCGAGCAGCGCGGCGGGATCGGCCTCGGCCAGCCGCAGCCCCTCGCGCACGTCGGCG
>NZ_JBFAKG010000232.1:0-1240 GCF_040655595.1 Saccharopolyspora sp. NPDC050389 | reverse complement strand
ACCATGACCCACTGAACGCCGACCGCCACCTCACGGCCTGCGCTTCCCTTGCACACCACCAATATTTGATCATTACGGGACAGGTTTTAGACGCGACTGAGGCGAGACCGTAGCCTCGCCTCAGCTGATACCCAAGACCCCCCGAAAGTGATATCCAAGACCCCGAAAGATCAAATCCGTGGGGTAATTCTGTGTCCGAGGACTTGAACCCCCACCGGTGGGAGGAATCCCCGGGCCGGGGATTCGTCTCCATGATGCCGAATATTAGTGCTGAGGTCCTCGCCTGTCCAAAGATCCAGCTAGTTTCCTGGGGTTTGGCCCGATCAGAGGAAGCCGTCGCGTGCGTTCGTGCCAGGGGTGCGACTCGTACAGATGCACACGGGTTCGGACGCTGGTCATCGACGCCGCGGGACGAGCTCGCGGGCGCTGTCAAAGCCTCTGGTTGTCGAGGCGAGAGTGCCTCTGGTGATGGAACGCCGTGCGAAGCGCCTGGCACGGTGAGTGAGCCCGCGCCGCGGGCGCTACCGCCTCCACCTAAATCGGTGGTGCGGGCTGAGCTCGACGCACTCCTAGTCGAGGAACCACCCTCATGGAGGGCTACAGTCGCAAGAAGTTCCCGCAACCAAGAATCCGGGGCGCTGGATCGCCTTCACCGTACGGGTGCGAGCTTCATCGGGGCTGCCGCGGTCGTGTAGGCGTTCGGGTGGTGAATGAACTGCCCCGTAACCCGGTCGCCGAACTCTACTGGTCTGCATACTCGCGGGTGTAGAAGATGACGGTGCGCCAGCCCTTGTCGACCCCGCAGCTCAGCGTGACTAGTTCGTCAGCGTGGCCAGCCGAGACGCGAACTTGTCACACCTCGACCACGGGCACCACGACCAGATCTCGAGCAACCAACACACCGTGGAAAGTCGCCAGAGTACAAGCAGGCCAACGGAGAAGGCGCGCGCCACAGAACTCTGCCAAGCACTGCGCTAGGAGTGGCCGGGATGAGACGCAAGAGCAATGGCTCACGTCGCCGCCAGTACGCGACCAATCACACCATCCTGGCATCCGAGTAGTTCCAGCGCATGGGCGCGCACCATCAGATCCAGAACCTTGACGACCTCATAGAGTTGGTATGCGTCATAACCCTTGGTGCCGTGCGCTAAGGGCGTGTCTCATTTGGATCTTGGTCGGGTTTGCGGGCATGATCTTGGTCGTGGTTGATGAGCTGTCGCGGAGGTTGGTGCCTGATGAG
>NZ_JBFAKG010000231.1:0-1258 GCF_040655595.1 Saccharopolyspora sp. NPDC050389 | reverse complement strand
CTAGTACTCCAGCCGCATTTCGTGATCTGGTTGGTGGTAGGTTTTTGATCTTGTGCTGGTAGATGAGGATCTTGACGCTTGGGTTGCCGGGTTGGACGACTTGTTCGGCCTGGTGGCGGGCCGGTTTTATCGGGTCGAGCCGCGACGTCGGGCCCGGGCGTATGTGTGCGGGTTGCTGGCCCCGCTGGCGGATAAGAACGGCTGGACCCTTGCTGAGGTCGCTGGTGATGTCACACCGGACGGGATGCAGCGTCTGCTCAATGCTGCGACCTGGGATGCCGATGGAGTGCGCGATGACCTGCGGTCCTATGCGGCCGAGTATCTGGGTGAGCGCGACGGGGTGCTGGTCGTCGATGAGACCGGATTCTTGAAGAAGGGCACCAAATCCGCTGGGGTGCAGCGTCAGTATTCCGGCACCGCGGGCAGGATCGAGAACTGTCAGCTGGGTGTGTTTCTTGCCTATGCCACAGGCAAAGGCCGCACTCTGATCGACCGCGAGTTGTACCTGCCGAAGTCGTGGATCGCCGACCGTGAACGGTGTCGTGAAGCCGCGGTGCCCGACGATGTGGACTTCGCTACCAAGACCGTGCTCGCTCGGCAGATGCTCACCCGCGCTCTGGAGGCCGGAGTCCCCGCAACGTGGGTGACCGCCGATGAGGCATACGGCAATGACTACAAGTTTCGTACCTGGTTAGAAGGCAGGCGTATCAGCTACGTCGTTGCGGTGGCCTGCAACCAGACCATCCCCGCCGTAGCCGGCACGTCACGTGCCGATGTCCTGGCGACACACGCGCCCGACGACGCCTGGAAACGCCGTAGTTGCGGCGAGGGCGCCAAAGGACCACGGCTATTCGACTGGGCGGTCGCCTCGCTGCCCGTGTACGAGGACACCACGCCACCAGGCTGGGCACGATGGCTGCTGGTGCGCCGTTCACTCACACGCAACAGCAAAGGCGAGCACGAACTGGCCTACTACTTGTGTTGCGCTCCAACGGGAACCACTGATGATGACCTCATTCGTGTCGCGGGAGCCCGTTGGGCGGTTGAGGAATGTTTCCAGACCGCCAAGACCGAGGTCGGCTTGGACCACTACCAAGTCCGCCGTTACGACGCCTGGTACCGGCACATCACCCTCGCGATGCTCGCCCATGCCTACCTCTCCGTCACCGCGGCGATCGCCCCAAAAGCCCTGGCAGCGGCCTCATTCCGGTCACGCTGGGAGAGGTCAAGCGTCTCCTGGCACACCTGATCACCACCG
>NZ_JBFAKG010000230.1:0-1290 GCF_040655595.1 Saccharopolyspora sp. NPDC050389 | reverse complement strand
CGACCTGTCCTCGCTCAGGACCTCGTGAACAGTTTGTGTCTCAGGACCTCGTGAACGCTGGCTGGCCTGCTGCTGTGATCATCAGCGGTGGGTGGAACAGGGTTTTCGATGGATCCAGACCTGGTCGCGGCGGTTGCCGCGGTGGCTGGTGGAGACAAGATCAACGTGTCGGGGTTCTGTGCTGAGCACAAGATCTCGCGCACGGTGTTCTACAAGTACGTCAACCGGTTCCGGCAGGAGGGCGCGGCGGGGTTCATCCGCCGCTCCTCTGCCCCGCGCCGGCGGCCGACGGCGAGCTCGGCGCAGGTGCGTGAGGCGGTCGTGCGGGCCCGCAAACAGCTGGCTGAGGAGGGGCGGGACAACGGGGCCATCTCGATCGGGTGGCGGTTGGAGGAGCTCGGGGAGGTGCGGGTGCCCTCTCGTGCCACGATCCACCGGATCCTGGTCGATGAGGGGCATGTGACCCCGCAACCCCGCAAACGCCCCCGCACCAGGCGTCGGTTCGAGTACACCGAAGCAGGCGGGCTGTGGCAGATCGACGGGATGGAGTTCTACCTCGCCGGTGGCGAGAAGGTGTGCATCCTGCAGATCCTGGACGATCATTCCCGGCTGGACGTGGGAACCTACGCCGCCTCCAGCGAAAACGGGGACGAGGCGTGGGCAGCGTTGCAGCAGGCCTTCGCCGGCTACGGGCTACCGGTGAAGGTCCTCACCGACAATGGTCTGGCGTTCTCAGGTAAGCACCGCGGCGGCATGGTCGATCTGGAACGCCGCCTGGCCGAGGCCGGGGTGCACACGATTGCCTCGTCGCCGTATCACCCGCAAACCTGCGGGAAAGATGAACGCAGCCACCAAACACTGCGTAAATGGCTTGAAAAGCAGCCAGCACCAAGCACTCTCAGCGAACTTCAACAACTTCTGGAAATATACCGGGAAATATATAATAACCGGCGGCATCAAGGCATCGGAGGCCGGACCCCGCAGCAGCGCTATGACGCCGCCACCAAAGCCACCCCGAGCGGGCCGGTCCAGCTCGCTGGTGTCGCCCAGCGTCCAGTCACCAGCACCGGCGTGGTCGCTTTCTCCGGCTGCTCGATCGTCATCGGCCGCCGCTGGGCCGCACAGGCCGCTACCGTGTACTGGCAAGGTGACCGCGTCAGCATCATGATCGGCGACACGGTCGTGCGGACGCTGACACTGGACCGCAGCGTCCGCTACCAACGACTCACACCCAAACTGTCCACGACGTCGTGAGACAAAACTGTCCGTGAGGTCCTGAGACATGACAGG
>NZ_JBFAKG010000229.1:0-1342 GCF_040655595.1 Saccharopolyspora sp. NPDC050389 | reverse complement strand
TGTGCGCCACGAGGCGCTGCTTTTACCGGACGCGGTGAGAGACCGTGTCGGGCTCTTGTCGCAGCAAGGGCCTGGAAGCTGGAGACAGCCTGATCCGGGAGGTGCCGGGGAGGGCGGGAGCAGTCTCGACAACGTAGCGGGGACGCGGTACTGCCAGACGCGTCGGTCGCGCTAGCAAGGCGGGAAGGGATAGCGATCGCGAACGAGTGTCTGATGCCCCGTGATTCGAAAACGGCCCGGAACCTGGCGGATATGGGTCGATGCAGTGCTGGATGGGCTTCATTCGGTGGCCCGTCCGCTTCCAGGCTGTTCAGTCTGTGCGGCTTGGAAGACCACGAGGAAGTACTGCGGCGTACTCGTGGTGATGCTGCCGGGGTAAAGCTCGATCCCGACCCCGCCGACCGGTGGGCAGTGAACGTGGGAAGCGACCGGGCATCGCCCTTCCCGCCTGGTAGCCGGCCAGGTGGCGGGCAGGTTCACCGTCGGCTGATGGTGCCTGGTTGTGGCGGAGCCCTCGTAGTAGTCCGACGCCGGGAGAACCGGCGACATGGCGAAGGAGGGCAGCAGGTTTGCAGCAAGGCGTGGTCGCGGGGAGGTCGTCGGTGAATACCGCCGCTCCGCCGTCGAAGCCTGTTGGGGCGTCGGCGCGGGTACTCCATGTCCAGACCAAGCTGCACAAGTGGGCAGCCACCGATAGCAGCAAACAGTTCCGTGATCTGTTCAATCTCGTCTATGACCTGGACACCCTGCGGGTTGCCTGGCAGCGGGTGCGAGCGAATCGCGGGGCCCGCAGCGCGGGAGCCGATGGCGTTACCTGTTCCTACATCGAGGAAAAGATCGGTGTGGAGACCTTCTTGCGGGACATCCGGTCCCGTCTGAAGGACGGTAGCTATCGGCCACAACCGGTTCGGGAACGTGCGATTCCCAAGAAGGGCGGCAAGGTCCGCCGTTTGGGGATTCCGACCGTGACCGACCGGGTCGTGCAAATGGCGTTGAAGCTCGTGCTGGAGCCGATCTTCGAGCCCGACCAGTACCGGTCGAGTTACGCCTACCGGCCGGGACGCCGAGCGCAGGACGCGGTAGCCGAAATCGTGCACTACATCAATAACGGCTACATCTGGGTGGTCGAAGGCGACATCGCTGGATGCTTCGACAACATCAGGCACAACGTTGTCGTCGAGCGCATCCGGCGGCGCGTCACCGATCGCCGCGTTGTCAATCTGTGCAAGGAGTTCCTCAAGGCAGGGGTACTCACCGAACTGGGAGACATCGAGCGACGGCTATCCGGCACGCCGCAGGGAGGAGTCATCTCACCGCTGTTCGCGAACCTCGCGTTGTCGGC
>NZ_JBFAKG010000228.1:0-1370 GCF_040655595.1 Saccharopolyspora sp. NPDC050389 | reverse complement strand
TACGACAACGACAGGTTGTGATGTTGATGTCTTTTGTTGTGACTGGCCCGAGCACGGGCCTGACTCGCTAACCGCCACCTTGACCAATGCAGGACATGATCGACCGCGTGTGCGAGGCGGACCACGACCCGGTTCCACAAACGACGAACCTCGTTGACGGACAACGGGTTCACTGTCTGATCGTCACCGGATGCAGAGCCCCCTTTTTGGGGATATCCCGTGTGATCACCAGGAATGCCAACGCCGTCATCGACAGGGTGATATGCCGGTACCACGCCTGATAGCTCCGCACCTGGTAGTGGTCAAGTCCAGTCTCGTTCTTCGCTGTTTGAAAACATTCCTCGATCGCCCACCGGCTCCCTGCGACCCGCACCAACTCGGCCAGGCTTGTCCGGGCAGGACCAAAGCACACGTAGTAGGCGATGTCGGTGGGATCGGTGACCGAGCGACGCGCCAGCAACCAGTGTCCCCAGCCTCGCCGGCGCAGTGGCCGGATCTCTACCGCGGCCCATTCCGACACCCGCGGCCCACGCACCCCGTCACCGCAGCTGAGCCGATGCCAGGCTGACTCGGCAAGCTCGGCGATCACCCGGTGGACTCGAACCTTGGCCAGCTCCATCGACACCACCATCGCGGACTTGGGCACCGCGACCACATGCGGGATATCGACAGTTTCCAGCCACAGCCGGAATTTAGTGTCCTGCCCGTAGAGTTCGTCCGCGGTCACCCAGCCGAACGGGACATCCGCCTCACGCGCGCGTTCGATCATCCGGCGGGCCAACACCTGCTTGGTCGCAAACCGCTCCTCGTCACCGATCCCTGCCGCACGACACCGTTCACGGTCATCGGTCCAGTCCTTCGGCAGATAGAGTTCGCGATCGATCAAGGCACGTCCCCTGGGAGAGGCGTAAGCGAGGAACACGCCGATCTGTGAGTTCTCGATCCGGCCTGCCGTGCCGGAGTACTGGCGACCGACTCCGGCGGATTTGGTGCCCTTCTTCAGAAAGCCGGTCTCGTCGACAATGAGCACACCTTGATCGGCATCACCGATGTGCTCGACCACCGCGGAACGGACATCATCACGTAGACCGTCGGTGTCCCAGGCGTAGAAGTTCAGCAGCCGCTGCATACCCTCCGGCCCGGCATCGCCCGCAGCTTCAGCCAGCGTCCACCCGTTCTTCCGCTCGACCTCGCTCAGCAAACCCCTGACATACCAACGCATCCGCCGACGGGACTCCACCCGAGGAAACCGCCCGGCGAACCGACCCAGAAACGCCTCAAAGCTCGCCGACCACTCAGCCACCATCTCCGCCAACACAACAAGATCAACTACCAGAACCAATCCAAGATTACAACCTGTCGTTGCCGTA
>NZ_JBFAKG010000227.1:0-1407 GCF_040655595.1 Saccharopolyspora sp. NPDC050389 | reverse complement strand
TAGTAGGGCTTTGTTAGTTCGTCATGGTGGTTGTTGGTGGCAGGTGGGGCATCGGCCTGTCCAGGTGGCCAGGAGTACCTGGAGTGTTTGGAGGATTGTGTAGAGGGTCAGGCCGCCCCAGGTGCTTTTGGGCTTGTCAGGCGGAGTTCGGTGAGGAACAGGTGCGCGGCGGAGGTGAGGGTGACGTGGCGGTGCCAGCCGGTGAAGGAGCGGCCTTCGAAGTGGGTGAGCCCGAGCCCGGTTTTGAGTTCGCGGTAGTCGTGTTCGATGCGCCAGCGGAGTTTGGCCAGTCGCACCAGGGTTTTGATCGGTGTGGTGGCGGGCAGGTTGGAGATCCAGTACTCGGTGGGTTCGGGTTCCCGGGGTGGCCATTGGGCCAGCAGCCAGGTTTCGGGAAGGCTGCCGTCGTCTGCTCGGGGGATGTCGCGGTTGGCGGGCCGGATGCGCAGTGCCAGGAACCGGGAGCGCATCGATGCGGTGGGGTTACCCCGGGTCTTTTTGGTGCCCTGACGCCAGGTGACCTGCCGCAGACCGCCGCGTCCGGCGGCCAGAGCCAGCTCGCGCAGCGAGGCCGGCGCGCCGGGGTAGCGAGGGGCCGCCCGTATGCCCCGCCCGGCATAGGGCACGGCCACGGGCACGGCCGTGGCCGGGTGGGCACTGATCGTGTCCCGGGCCGACATCACATAGGACAGGCCCCGTTCGGCCAGCTCGCACCGCAACACCGTGTTGTCTCCGTAGGCGGCGTCGGCCAGCAGGACCGGCGGGCGCAGGCCCCAGGCGAGGAGTTCGTCGATCATCTCCAGCGCCAGGCGCCATTTCGGGCGGTGCCCTTCCTCGCCCGGTATCGCGCACCGATGGCGCCGGATGGCGATGCGTTCGGCCTCCACACCGGTGGCGAGGTCGTCGTCCCAGGTTTCCGGAAGGAACAACCGCCAGTTCAGCGCCGCCGAGCACCGGCTGGTGACGGCGTGCACGCTCACCGCGATCTGACAGTTCGTGACCTTGCCCGCAGTGCCGGTGTACTGGCGGGCCACTCCCGGCGAGGCATCCCCGTCCTTTTCGTGCCCGGTGTCATCCAGCGCCCACGCCTCCGGCGTGACGACCTCCACCGCCCGGGCCGCCAACCGCCGACGCACCGCCGCGTAATCCCACGTCGAGGAAGTGATGAACTGCTGCAACCGCTGATGATCCACACCGAGACGCTCGGCCATCGGCTGCATCGACTTCCGCCGCCCGTCCAGCATCAGTCCCCGCAGGTACAAGCCACCATTAAGCCGCTGCTCACGACGCGCGAACGACACGAACATCTCACCAGCGAAGTCCTCCAAACGACCCCGAACGACATCCAACTCAGCAGCATCCACACCAAGATCATCCCGCACGAGATCAACAACTAACAAAGCCCTA
>NZ_JBFAKG010000226.1:0-1408 GCF_040655595.1 Saccharopolyspora sp. NPDC050389 | reverse complement strand
CTAGTAGTACTTCGTTAAGTCTTGATCTTGTGGGTGGGCGTGGGTGATGATCTCGGTGTGGATCTTGGTGCGGTGGAGCGTGTTCGGGGTGAGTTGGCCGAGTTCGTGGGCGAGGTGTTTGCCTCGGTGTCGCGGAAGGATCAGCGCCGGCAAGGTGACTGCTATCTGCGGGGGTTGATGCTGGATGGTCCGCGGAAGTCGATCCAGCCGATGGCCGAGCGGTTGCCGGACGGGAACATGCAGGCCCTGCAGCAGTTTGTGAATCAGTCGCCGTGGGACCACGAGCCGGTGTTGCGCACGATCGCGGCCAAGATGACCGAGGCGATCGGCCCGCAGGCGTGGGTGGTCGATGATGTGTCGTTTCCCAAGTCCGGTGATCAGTCGGTGGCGGTGGCGCGGCAGTACTGCGGCGCGCTGGGTAAGCAGGCCAACTGCCAGGTCGGGGTGAGCGTGCACGGGGTCACCGATGCGGCGTCGTGTCCACTGTCGTGGCGCCTGTTCGTGCCCAAGGGATGGGGCGATCGGGAAGATCCACGCCGGGCTCGCACCGGGATGCCCGAGGAGACCGGGCATGTCGAGAAGTGGCGGCTGGCTTTGGAGATCCTTGATGAACTGACCGAGCAGGGACTTGCGCCGCCGGTCGTGGTCGCCGATGCCGGCTACGGTCAGACCGCGGCGTTCCGGCACGGCCTGGCCGCGCGGGACATGGACTACGTGGTGGCCGTGCGGGGCGACGAGAACGCTCACCTGGCCACCGCCACGCCGGTCACGGCTGCCTACCAGGGGCGTGGTCGGCGCCCGGTGCCGCGCTACCGCGAACCGCCGGCCCCGTTCTCCGGCATCGCCACCGCCGAGGGCCGCGGCGCGTTCCGTCAGGTCACCTGGCGGCACGGCTCCCAAGGGCCGATGCGGTCGAGGTTCCGAGCGATCACGATCCGCCCCGCTGGCCGCGCCATGCGTGATCTCGTCCGCCGCGAGCACGGGGGACGCGACTGGGACGGCGTGTTGCCCACCGCGACTCTGCTCGTGGAATGGCCGCCCGGCGCCCCGGCGCCCACCGATTACTGGATCACCAACCTGCCCGCCGACACGCCGATCCGAAAACTGGTGCGCCTGGCCAAGATCCGCTGGCGGATCGAACACGACTACCGAGAACTCAAACACGGCCTCGGACTCGACCACTTCGAAGGCCGCACCTGGCGCGGCTGGCACCACCACGTCACCCTCGTCACCGCCGCCCACGCCTTCCTCACCCTCCGGCGACTGAACCCAAAAGCCCCCACGCCGGCCTGACCCTCTACCACACCCTGACACTGCTCCAAGGCGTCTTACTGTGCTGGACCGGCGTTTGCCCCACATGCCAACGAAAGCTCCCCAAACGAAGACCAACTTAACGAAGTACTACTAG
>NZ_JBFAKG010000225.1:0-1409 GCF_040655595.1 Saccharopolyspora sp. NPDC050389 | reverse complement strand
GATGCCCTACGACTTCTCCCCAGCCCGCCTGCGCTGTATGGAACTGGCCGAAGAACTATCCGCCCAAGACTCACCCGCTACCTAAAACACGGCCTAGTGGCGCGCCCCGTTTCCAGACGGATTACTCACCGGCACGCCCTACCTGCCCCGGAGCAATTGCTTCCCATCTCGCACTGCGGCGGTCAGTGAACACGCGGTCACATCCCACGACATACGACAGCTGAGGACTGACCGATCTGCCACCGCCGCGCCGCAGGGACGCGGGTCAGTGCCAGCGGAACCGGTTGATAAAAACAGCAACAGCAGGCACCCGAGACAACGCGGCGAACAAGCCGAAACCCAGCACACCGCCGATCACATTGAAGAGCAGATCGTTCGCATCGGCCAAATGGCCGCCGCCCAAGAGGTTGTCAGTGAGGAACTGGGTCAGCTCGATCGCCAGACTGAACGCCGCTGCCGCGGCCACCACACGCCACCAGGAGGCTTTGGCCAGCAGTAGCGGCACAATTATCCCAACAGGCACGAAGACCAGGATGTTCTTCACCGCGTCGCCGACCCCATAGTCCGCGAGCGGCTCGAAGTAGACCTTCCATTGCGAGGTGAAGGACTTGTTCAAATAGATTGGGAATACTGTGTTCGCGACGACGCCGGCGGCGTAGACACAGAGTGCGAGCGCGACGGCGGCACGTGGCACCGACAGGCGGCCGCGGCTGTGCAGGTACCACAGCATGGCCAGGAAGATCGCTGCCGCGGCGGGAACTACCACCGGAAGCGCCGGGACCTCGCGAAACACTTCGTATCGCTTCCTTTCACGAGTTGCAGCGCAAAACTTTGCCAACGCCTTGTCGGCATATCTTGCACTACGCCACGCGCATCCCGCGGCGGGGTCTGGCTTACTGATGTCTTTGCCGTAGATGTCTTCACTGCGCGCGATCGAAGGCAGACCGCCGTTGCTAGTCGTGCTGTGGCCGCTCGTCCGGGGTGATGAGTTCTTCGCGCTGCAGCACCGTCTGGGTGGCGCCGGTGTCGAGCATGGCGCGGATCCTGTGTTGGCCGTTGATGATCAGCACCTGGCCTTCGGTGTCCTCGCCGAGGCAGAGCGGGTCCATGAACAGGCTCTCCACCGCCTCCAGTTCGACCCCCGCGAGCCCTTCCCGGCGTGCGGCCGCGATCGCGCCGACCATGACCTCATCCGGGTCCGGGTCCTGGTGTTCGGCGAGCAGGCGCAGCGCGGTGGTGTTGACCTGCCGCCACGGCACATAAACGAGCAGGCCTCCGAAACCAACTCGGTGATCCGCATCACATCAAGTCGGGGTTAGGCCGGGCTGATGCCCAGCTGAACCCGGCCGCCTCGCTCGTAAGTGGTACTGCGCTGCCGCGCCGAGCGGCCCGCCCGAGCCGCCAGTTCG
>NZ_JBFAKG010000224.1:0-1470 GCF_040655595.1 Saccharopolyspora sp. NPDC050389 | reverse complement strand
GGCGGAGAGGAGGAGTTGGGCGACGTCGACGACCTCGACGGATTCGGAGGCGACCTTTTCGCTTTGGCGGGCGGTGAGGCCGTCGGAGAGCATGACCTTGCAGAACGGGCAGCCGGTGGCGATCTTCGTCGGTGCGGTGCCCAGTGCTTCGTCGACGCGTTCGACGTTGATGCGCTTGCCGATGCGTTCTTCCATCCACATCCGCGCCCCACCGGCGCCGCAGCACATCGAGCGGTCGGCGTGCCGCGGCATCTCCCGGAACGTCGCCCCCGAGGCGCCGACGAGGTCACGCGGCGGCGTGTAGACCTTGTTGTGCCGGCCCAGGTAGCAGGGGTCGTGGTAGGTGACGTCCTCGGCGACCGGCGCGACCGGCACCAGCCGCTTCTCCCGCACCAGCTTGTTCAGCAGCTGGGTGTGATGCACGACCTCGAAGTCACCACCGAGCTGCGAGTACTCGTTGGCCAGGGAGTTGAAGCAGTGCGCACACGTCGCGACGATCTTGCGCTTGCCCGGACCACGACCCTCGAACACCGAGTTCAACACTTCGACGTTCTGCTGGGCCAGCATCTGGAAGATGAACTCGTTACCCGCCCGGCGTGCGGGGTCACCGGTGCAGGTCTCCTCCGAGCCCAGCACCGTGTAGTTCACCCCGGCCAGGTGCAGCAGCTCCGCGACCGCGCGAGTGGTCTTCTTCGCCCGGTCCTCGAACGCGCCCGCGCACCCGACCCAGAACAGGTACTCCACATCCTCGCCGAGCTCACCGTCGAAGACCGGCACCTCGAAGTCCAGGTCCTCGGTCCACGCCAACCGGTCCTTGGCGTTCTGGCCCCACGGGTTGCCCTTGTTCTCCAGGTTCTTGAACATCCCGCCCAGCTCGGTCGGGAAGTTCGACTCGATCATCACCTGGTAACGGCGCATGTCCACGATGTGATCCACGTGCTCGATGTCCACCGGGCACTGCTCCACACACGCACCACACGACGTGCACGACCACAACACGTCCGGATCGATCACCCCGAGCTCCTCGGGACCACCGATCAGCGGCTTGTCGGCCTCGGCCAGCGCCAGCACGTCGATGCCCGCCAGCTTGGCCTCGGCACCATCACCGGTGATACCGACCTCGTCACCGGCCATGTCCTTGCGGCCACCGGCCAGCAGATACGGCGCCTTCGCATACGCGTGATCGCGCAGCGAGGTGATCAGCAGCTTCGGCGACAACGGCTTCCCGGTGTTCCACGCCGGGCACTGCGACTGACACCGACCGCACTCGGTGCAGGTGGTGAAATCCAGCCAGCCCTTCCACGAGAAGTCCTCGACCTTGCCCGCACCGAACACATCCGTGTCCGGGTCGGCCTCCTCGAAGTCCAGCGGCTTACCACCCGACATCATCGGCTTCACCGCACCCAGCGCGACATCACCATCAGCCTCACGCTTGAAGTAGATGTTGAAAAACGCGCTGAACCGATGCCA
>NZ_JBFAKG010000223.1:0-1527 GCF_040655595.1 Saccharopolyspora sp. NPDC050389 | reverse complement strand
CATCCACATGACCCGCCGCCTCGCACGCCTACCACAACACCAACCACAAGATCCAAAACAGCCTCTATAGCAGCCCAAAAGACTCACGGCCCCGTACCTGCAGGAACGCGGCGTCCGAGGCATGTCGGCGAGCGGCGGCCAGGTGTTCTGCGTCGACCGCTCACCTGGCAGGCTGTTGGCATGTTCGACAGCGCCACTGCCGCCACTGCACTGCGGGTCGCCGAGCGGGCGGCCGTCGAGCCGTTCCAGGTCATGGAGGTCCTGTCCGCGGCTGCCGCGCGGCAGCGGGCGAAGGGCGACGTGGTCTCGCTGGCCGCCGGCCAGCCCGCCACGCCCGCGCCGAAGGCCGTGCGCGACGCCGCCGCTCAGGCCCTGCACCACCACGCGCTCGGCTACACCGAGCAGCTCGGCCTGCCTGAGCTGCGCGAATCGATCGCCGGGCACTACGACCGCTCCTACGGGCTGGCGGTGCAGGCCGACGACGTCGTGGTTACCACCGGCGCCTCCGGCGCCTTCCTGCTGGCGTTCCTCAGCGCTTTCGACGCCGGGGACCGCGTCGCGCTGGCCCGCCCCGGCTACCCGGCCTACCGGAACATCCTGGCGGCGCTGGGCTGCGAGGTCGTGGAGCTGCCGTGCGACGAGACGACCCGCTTCCAGCCGACCGTGGCGATGCTGGACGCGCTCGACGAGCCGGTGCGCGGGCTGATCGTGGCCAGCCCGGCGAACCCGACCGGCACGGTGCTCTCCCGGGACGAGCTGGCCGGGCTGGCGCGGTGGTGCGAGGCCAACGGCGTGCAGCTGATCAGCGACGAGATCTACCACGGCCTCAGCTACGGGGATCCGCTGCACTCGGCCTGGGAGTTCTCCCGCGAGGCGATCGTGGTGAACTCGTTCTCCAAGTTCTGGTCGATGACCGGCTGGCGGCTGGGCTGGATGCTGGTGCCGCCGCGGCTGCGCCGCGCGGTGGACTCGCTGACCGGGAACTTCACGCTCTGCCCGCCCGCGCTGTCCCAGCACGGCGCGGTCGCGGCGTTCTCCGGTGACGCCTACGCCGAGGTCGGCGCGCACGTCGAGCGCTACCGCACGAACCGGGAGCTGCTGCTGAGCGGCCTCGCCGAGCTCGGCATCACGCGGGTCGCCCCGGCCGACGGCGCGTTCTACGCCTGGGCGGACATTGGGCACCTCACCGACGACGCGACGAAGTTCTGCCGGCGGCTGCTGGATGAAACCGGGGTGGCGGCGGTGCCGGGCGTCGACTTCGACCCGGTGCTCGGCAACCGCTTCTTGCGGCTGTCGTTCGCGGGCAGCACCGAAGACATCGCCGAAGCCCTGGACCGACTGGCCCGCTGGCTACCGGGCGCCCGGTAACCCCGGAGCGCCTTCGGCGCCTGGAGGAACGTTTCCGCAGGCCCGGGGTCGTGAGTGGTTTGGACTGCTATAGAGGCTGTTTTGGATCTTGTGGTTGGTGTTGTGGTAGGCGTGCGAGGCGGCGGGTCATGTGGATGATGGCGGCCCAGCGGACCATGG
>NZ_JBFAKG010000222.1:0-1531 GCF_040655595.1 Saccharopolyspora sp. NPDC050389 | reverse complement strand
GGTCACTAGTGCACCCTCTTTCGTGCAGGCGCCTGGATGGCGTTTGTGGTAAGTACTAGGCGGAAGCCGGGGTGACGGCCCGGAGTGGTCGCCCCTTGTGGGCCTCGATGACACTGCCGCCCCCGGCTTCCCCGGAACCGCTGATCGATGACAGAGGGATGCGCCGTAGAGCGCCGGTTAGTGACCACTCGACTGTCGGTTCCTTCGCTTCCGCTTGGTGCCTGCCCGCTGCTACGAGCAGGAAGGCGACTAGGTTGTCGCTGGAAGATGGGCCGTTGTTCTTCGTCGGGATCGACTGGGCCGCCACCGAGCACGCCGTGTGCGTTCTTGAGCGGACCGGCCGCAAAGTTGCCGCGTTCACCATCGAGCACACCGCTGCCGGGTTCGCCCGACTGGCCGCTCGGCTGGACAAGCTCGGCGATACCGAGCTGACGGCGGTGGCGATCGAGCGTCCGGACGGACGTCTGGTGGACGCCCTGCTGGAGGCCGGGCACCCGGTGATGCCGGTCAAGCCGAACGCGATCAAGACCTGGCGTGAGGCCGAGGTACTTTCCGGCGCCAAGTCCGACCCCGGCGACGCGCACGTGATCGCCGACTACCTGCGGGTGCGCATCCACCGACTCCGCCCCGCGGTCCCGTATTCGGGATCTACCAAGGCATTGCGGACAGTGACGCGGACCCGGGGCGACCTTGTGGACGCCCGGGTGGCCGCGGTCAACCAGCTCGCCGCGCTGCTGGACGCGCACTGGCCCGGAGCCAAGGTGATCTTCGCGAGCCTGTTCTCGGCGATCGCGCTGGCGTTCCTGACGAAGTACCCGACCGCCGCGTCGGCGGCCTCGCTGACCGAGAAACGACTGGCCGCGTTCTGCGCCAAGCAGGGCTACTCCGGCAAGAAGCCCGCCGCCGTCTTGCTGGCCAGGCTGCGCTCGGCGCCGGCGGGCACGACCGATCCCGACCTGTCCGGGGGTGTGCGCGTGGCAGTGCTGGCCCAGATTGGCGTGATCACCGCGCTCAACACCGCAATCAAGGACCTCGACCGCGCCATCGCCGAGAAGATGGACGCCCACCCCGACGGCGAGATCTTTCGGTCCTTCCCCCGTGCCGGCACCGTCAACGCCGCCCAGATCCTGGCCGAATGGGGCGACGCCCGCGAGGCGTTCGGCCACCCCGACGCCATCGCCGCGCTGGCCGGGATCACCCCGGTCACCAAGGCATCCGGCAAACAACGCGGCGTGTCGTTCCGCTGGGCCTGCAACAAACGCCTGCGCCAGGCCATCACGACCTTCGCCGCCAACAGCCGCCATGCCAGCCCCTGGGCCGCCGACATCTACAACCGGGCACGAGCCTCCGGAAAAGACCACCCCCACGCCACCCGCATCCTCGCCCGAGCTTGGGTCCGCGTCATGTGGCGCTGCTGGCAGAACAGCACACCCTACGACCCCGCCCTGCACGGCGGCGCCCGACCGGACGCCGAACAACAGGTCGCGGCCTGATCTTGATCTAGAGGTTGACACAGGGGGTGTCATCGGTC
>NZ_JBFAKG010000221.1:0-1563 GCF_040655595.1 Saccharopolyspora sp. NPDC050389 | reverse complement strand
TAGCTTGTTGTTTAACCTGTGCGGTTTTGGTGTTGTTGGAGGGTGAGGTCGCGTTTGATGGTCTTGCCGACGTCGTGACGGGTGGCGCGATGCGTGTTGCGGGAACCGGGTGGGCGTCCGGGACCGGGTCGGGAGGGTTTCGGTGCGGCTGCGGGGTGACCGGTCTTCGCGTGGAGGTTGCGAAACCCCCGCCGGACGCGGGCGGGCGTCAGCCGACGGGGCTCGGTGACCGGTCTTTCCCAGGGGCGTCGAAGGTCTTCAGCGATGGGGCGGGCGAGGCGTAGTTGCGTGTGGGCGACCAGGACCAGCCAGGTCCAGCGATCGGCCGAGCCGGGTGCCCGCAGTTTCGGGCGGGTCCACCCGAGGGTCTGCTTGAGCAGTCGGAAGGTGTGTTCGAGGTCGAATCGGCGGAGGAATGCCTGCCAGAGCAGATCAACCAACTCGCCGCTGGCGCCGGTGACCGAGGACCATAGCCACACCGGTTTGGGGTCCCGGTCTCCGGGTAGGTGGTCGACCTGTAAGCGGATCAGGGTGCCCTCGACGAGGGGCAGCTCGCCCTCATGGTCCAGCCAGGGGCCGCGGTGGGTCAGGCGGGGGTGCAGGCGGTCCCAGGCCCGCGCCTGGGCGTGTCCGTAGCGGGTGGTGTCGGTGCTGGTGTTGTGGTCGGGGGCATGCCAGCTGTTCTCCTCGGCGAGGGTGAACACGCCGCCGTGCTTGCGTGGCCGCCCGACGGTACCCGGCGGTCGGGGCGGTGCGGGCCGCAGCAGGACGCGGTCGGAGCGGATTCTGCCCACCAGCTCCACGGGCAGATCGGCGAGGACGAAGGCCAGCCGGGTCACGTCGTAGCCGGCGTCGGTCACGATCAGGATGTGCGGATCGCCGGGCCGCCAGTGTCCGGCGCCCATGATCCGGCCCACGACCTCACGTAGTTGAGCGGCGGTGACCGCGGTGGCATCGTCGGCGGGCCCCAGCCGCACCGCGTCCAGGATCGCCGTCCACGAGGTACGCCCGGTCTCCAGCGCGGCGACAAAGGAGTAGGGCCAGCCCGGGATGAGCTGCGAGGCGCTACGGGAGCGGCCATAGACATGGCAGAACAGCCGCTCGGGGCTGCACGCGGCGTCCGGGCGCAGCCAGGGCGAGACGTCCACGGCCAGGGTGATCCGCCCGTCGGCGGCACGCGGTAATGGCAGCTCGGCCAAGGCGGTGCGTAACCGGTCGACCTCGACGCGGCCGTGGTTGATCGCGTCGTAGCCGGCGCCATGCCCGCGCCGGTGCTCCGGGGTGAGGGACAGCTCGGCCAGGCTGGTCACCGGACCCGCGGTGCACAGCACCGCGTCGGTCAGCTCGAGCAACGCATCCGCCCGCTTGGTCAGACACTCGTAGAACCGTTGGCGGAACCCGGACAGCTCCCCGAGCGCATCGGCTTGGCCGGTGTCATGCACACTGATCATCGAAGCCCTTGGTTGTGATCTTCCATCTGTCGCAAGAGGAAGGATCAACCAAGGGCTTCATCCATGATCAACCGGGGCCGCAACACCAGCACCCGAGGTTAAACAACAAGCT
>NZ_JBFAKG010000220.1:0-1694 GCF_040655595.1 Saccharopolyspora sp. NPDC050389 | reverse complement strand
CAGACGCTCTGGGCCACGCTGCCCTACGGCAACGCGAGCGCCTTCGCCCAGCACGCGCTGCGGTTCGGCGTCGCGGTGCTGCCGGGGCAGTCGCTGGATCCGCAGCGGCGCAGCGACCGCTGCCTGCGCATCCCGTTCCACCACCCGCCGGACGAACTCGCCGAGGCGGTGCACCGGATGGCGGAGGCGTGGCGTTCCTACGACGGCACGGCCGCGGTCGCCGCCGTGAACGCGCTGGTCGTCTGAGCGCCGGGGAGCTCGGTGCCACTGCCGGTGGAGCCGTCGAAGATGCCCATGCGCTGGAACTGCGGCCACAACTCGGCCCACGGCCGCCGCGGCCCGCTGGCGAGCCAGATCGCGGTGCCCTCGTAGTAGGTGTCGAGCCGAGTGTCCACTGTGGTAACCGGGCGGACGTCGCGGAAGAACCGGAGCAGGTAGTCGCGGTTGCCGCCCAGGTACACCACGTGCTCGGTGTTCTCCGGCGGGCGATCGAGATACCAGAAGCCCCGGCTTCCGCTGTACGCCTCGGGAATCCCGGCCGCGCTTCCGTAGTGGTGCAGGGCCCCGGCCGACCAGTAGTCGTGGGTGATGACGGCGGTCCGCGGGGGAGCGCGGTGGTAGGCCTCGGCCACCACCGAGGTCAGCTGCGGCCAGCCGATGCTGCCCCGGCCGAACGTGTCGAACCGCTGGATCGACGACACCGGCAGCACCGGCAGCGCGGCCAGCGCCAGGCAAGCGGAGACCGCGAAAGCCGTGCCGGTGACCCAACCCCGGAACTTCGGGGCCTCCACCGCGGCAACGGCGTAGAGCAGGCCGAACAGGCCCGCGACGTAGTAGGGACGCCCGTCCGCGAGCAGGAAGATCGCCGTGGTCCCGACGGCGGCCCAGCCCAGGTAGCGGTACGGCCGCAGGTTCGGGGAGCGCAGGAGCCGCCACGAGCCGTAGCAGACCGCGGCCGCGCCGACGAGGCCCGCGCAGGCGACGGCCGTCGGGAGGAACAGCCAGCCGTACCAGTTCTCGGCGGCGATCGCGGCGGGCATGCGCAGCTGCGGCCAGCCGTGGGCGTGCTGCCAGATCAGCGTCGGAACCATGGTGAGCGCGGCGAAACCCGCCCCGCACCAAAGCATCGGGCGGCGCAGCAGCTCGCGCGGCCCGGCCGCGAGGGCGGCGACGCCGACGCAGAGCCACCACACCGGGATCAGGAACTTGACCTGCAGCGCCACCGCGGTGATCACGCCCGCCCACAGCAGCAGGTGATCCCGGCGGCAGCGCGTCCAGCGCACCACCAGCCAGCCGATCACCGTCCACAGGAACGGATCGAAGGACCAGGTCGCGAGCAGGTGCCCCGCGCTGGCGAACTGCACGGTGACCGCCCAGGCCCCGGCGGCGAGCACCTGCGTGCGGCGATCGCCGCCCAGCTCGCGCGCGATCAGCGCGGTGACGACGACTCCGGCGGCGGTGACCAGCATCGGCGGAAAGCGCAGCGCCACCAGTGAATCCGGGAACAGGTTGTCCAAAGTGGAGGCTAAGAGGGGTATCAGCGGTGGCTGGTCGGCGTAGCCCCACGAGAGGTGGTGCCCGGCGGCGATGAAGTAGAGCTCGTCGGCGAAGTAGCCATAACGCGGGCTGGTCAACAGCAACGCGATCCCGACGGCCGCGGCGATCAGCAGAACCGGCCGCACCGCCAGCGGGAA
>NZ_JBFAKG010000219.1:0-1710 GCF_040655595.1 Saccharopolyspora sp. NPDC050389 | reverse complement strand
GGCTCTGGCACGGTTTCCGTGATGGACCCGGGCGTTGCCCGCTGGCCACATAGTTGATCATGTACTCGGTGTGCTGATCTTGGAGTGCTCGGGGTTCTGTTCCCGCATCTTGCCCATTTACGGATAGACGATGTGCACGCTGCCGGACCGGTGGTGCGGATCGAGGCGAGCACCCTCAGCGGAGATGTGGCGTGTCCTGGCTGTGGAACGCTGTCCGATCGGGTGCACAGCCGCTACGAACGGCGGTTGTCCGACACCGCGACCTCCAGTCGAGAGGTGCTGATTCGGCTGCGAGTCCGCCGATTGTTCTGCGATAACACCGAGTGCGCCAAGAAGACCTTCGCCGAAGGAGTGCAGGAGTTGGCGGCTCGCTATGGCCGACGCACCACGGCGCTGGAGCGAGTGTTGTGCGCGGTCGCGCTGGCGCTGGGTGGTCGCGCCGGGGCGCGGTTGACCCAGCGCCTGGCCGCCGCGGTCAGCCGGATGACGTTGCTGCGCATGGTTCGCGCCCTGCCCGACTCCGAACGATCGACTCCCCGGGTGCTTGGCGTGGACGACTTCGCCCTGTGCCGGGGACATCACTACGGCACGATCCTGATCGACGTCGAGTCCCGCCGCCCGGTCGACGTGTTGACCGACCGCACCGCCGAGACACTGACCGCGTGGCTACAAGCTCATCCTGGTGTGGAGATCGTCTGCCGGGACCGGGCCGGCGCCTACGCCGAGGGCGTCCGCGAAGGCGCACCAGACGCGCTGCAGGTAGCCGATCGATGGCACGTGTGGAACAACCTCGCCGGTGCGGTGGAGCGCACGGTCGCCCGACACCAGGAAAGCCTGCGTGCAGCGGTGGACACTGACGCCGACCCTGGCCTTGATGCCGATGCCGATCACCAGCACGACCAAGACGATCACGTTCCGGCGCCGGTACTTCCTCTCCAGCCACAAGACAGAACGGATCGGATCGCGACCCGAACGCGGGAGCGCTACGCCGCAATCCATGCCCTGCTCGCCGAAGGCGTGGGCATCAGGACAATCTCCGCCCGGCTCGGGCTTGCACGTGGGACCGTACGTCGCTTCGCCCGCGCCGATGCGGTTGAGGAATTGTTGACCCGCAACGGCACCGGACGACGACCGAGCCTGTTGGAGGAGTTCAAGCCCTACCTGCACCAACGCTTCAACGACGGGGCCACCAATGCCGCTGCTCTGTTCGCGGAGATCAAGGCACGCGGCTACCGCGGTGGCCAGAAGATCCTGCGCGAGTACCTGCGTCCCTTCCGCACAGCCGGTCGTGTTCCCGAGCCGCCCCCTAAGCCGCCCTCGGTTCGGCGGGTCGTGGGCTGGATCATGAGCGATCCGTCCAACATGGAATCTCAGAATCAACGCCGGCTCGACGTCATTCTCGCCGCCAGCCCACAACTGGCCGCGCTGGCTGGTCATGTCCGGGCCTTCGCCACCATGATGTGCGGCCTCCGCGGCCACGAGCTGGAGAAGTGGATGGCCGCCGTCGACGCCGACGATCAACCGGCATTGCACTCCTTCGTCGTCGGCATCCGACGCGACCAGGACGCCGTCACCGCCGGACTGACCCTGCCCTACAACAGCGGCCCAGTGGAAGGACACGTCAACCGCATAAAAATGATCAAACGACAGATGTTCGGCCGCGCCAAGCCCGACCTGCTCCGCAAACGCATCCTGCTCAGCGACTGAGCC
>NZ_JBFAKG010000218.1:0-1721 GCF_040655595.1 Saccharopolyspora sp. NPDC050389 | reverse complement strand
GGGCCGATCTCGTGGGAGACGTGCTCGCGCAGTTCCTTGAGGGCGGATTCGCCGCTGGCGGTGTCGTCGGTGCCGCCGCGCAGGATGACGAACGCGACGATGCCCTGGCCGGTGGTGGGGTCGGAGGCGCCGACCACGGCGGCCTCGGCGACGTTGGGGTGCGACACGAGGGCGGATTCGACCTCGGTGGTGGAGATGCGGTGCCCGGAGACGTTCATGACGTCGTCGACCCGGCCCAGCAGCCAGATGTCGCCGTCGTCGTCGTATTTGGCGCCGTCACCGGCGAAGTAGAAGCCCAGGTCGGCGAACTTCGACCAGTAGGTGTCGCGGTAGCGCTCGTCGTCGCCCCAGATACCGCGCAGCATCGACGGCCACGGCTGGTCCAGCACCAGCAGTCCGCCGCCGCCGTTGCCGACCTGGGCGCCGGTCTCGTCGACGACCTTCGCGGAGATGCCGGGCAGCGGCTGTTGTGCGGAGCCGGGTTTGGCGGCGGTGACGCCGGGCAGCGGGGAGATCATGATCGCGCCGGTCTCGGTCTGCCACCAGGTGTCCACGACCGGGGTGCGGTCGCCGCCGATGTTCTTGCGGTACCAGATCCAGGCCTCGGGGTTGATCGGCTCACCGACCGAGCCGAGCAGGCGCAGGGAGGACAGGTCGTACTTCGCGGGGATTTCCGCGCCCCACTTCATGAAGGTGCGGATGGTCGTGGGGGCGGTGTAGTAGATCGTCACCCCGTACTTCTGCACGATCTCCCAGTGCCGGCCCTCGTGCGGGGCGTTGGGGGTGCCTTCGTAGATGACCTGGGTCGCGCCGTTGGCCAGCGGGCCGTAGACGATGTAGCTGTGGCCGGTGACCCAGCCGATGTCGGCGGTGCACCAGAACACGTCCGACTCGGGTTTGAGGTCGAAGACGTTGTGGTGGGTGTAGGCGACCTGGGTGAGGTAGCCGCCAGAGGTGTGCAGGATGCCTTTGGGGCGTCCGGTGGTGCCCGAGGTGTAGAGGATGAACAGCGGGTTCTCGGCGTCGAAGGCTTCCGGGGTGTGTTGCTCGGGCTGGCCGGAGACGACGTCGTCCCACCACTTGTCGCGGGTGTCGTCCCAGGCCACGTCGGTGCCGGTGCGGCGGACCACGACCACGTGCTCGACGCTGGGGGTGTCCGCGACGGCCTCGTCGACGTTGGTCTTCAACGGCATGGCCTTGCCGCGCCGGTACTGGCCGTCGGAGGTGATGACGACCTTGGCTTCGGCGTCGTTGATCCGGGTGCGCAGCGCCTCGGAGGAGAATCCGCCGAAGACGACACTGTGCATCGCGCCGAGCCGGGCGCAGGCCAGCATCGAGAACACCGCTTCGGGCAGCATCGGCAGGTAGATCGCGACCCGGTCGCCGGCGCCCACACCGAGTGAGGCGAGGGCGTTGGCGGTGCGGGAGACCTCGCGCTGCAGTTCGGCGTAGGTGATCTCGCGGGAGTCGCCGGGCTCGCCTTCCCAGTGGATCGCGACCCGGTCGCCGTTGCCGGCCTCGACGTGGCGGTCCACGCAGTTGTAGGCGACGTTGAGCTTGCCGCCGACGAACCACTTCGCGAACGGGGCGTTCGACCAGTCCAGGACCTGGTCCCAGGTGGTGTCCCAGGCCAGCCGCTCGGCTTGCTTCGCCCAGAACGCCTCCCGATCAGCCGAGGCCTGCTCGTACAGCGCCGACGTGGCGTTGGCCTGCGCCGCGAA
>NZ_JBFAKG010000217.1:0-1778 GCF_040655595.1 Saccharopolyspora sp. NPDC050389 | reverse complement strand
ACGCCCCGACGCACTCATCTCCCTGGCACTGCTCGCCCTGGGCGGCTACCGCCCCGAACTACCCGACCGCACCCACACATGACTCACAAGAGCCAGTTTTCTGGGGTGTTCGGCACGCTCAACCCTCGGAGCGTGCAGTTGACCGGCGGCCGGGGTGGGTGAGGTTGACGGGCGGGAGATGTCAGTTCGGCAGGTGGTCCTCAGCGCCGCCGGTGCCGCCCAAGGGCATGGTTTCATCTATGCTGTGGAGAGGCGGGTTCAAATCCCCAGGCGCTCATCGCGTTGGCGATGCTCGCCCTCGGCGGTCACCGCCCCGCCTTACCGGCTACCGGGCCGTCATGACTCACCGGATACGACAGGAGAGCCGACAATTTGGAAACGCCCAGCCCAGATCACCGTTTGGGCGACCGTCGACAAGGTGCTGGCTCGGCTCCTGCCGGCGACAACCCGGATGCGACCAACAAGCCACGTCCCTCCCGGAGGCGTTCACGCAATCGACGCGGTGAGGGTGCCCTCCTGCGTGGCGAGCTGCTGGAAGCGGCGCATCGGGTTCTGGAGCGTGACGGGCATCGGGCGCTTTCTCTTCGCGCGGTAGCAAGGGAGGCCTCGGTAACTACCCCGGCGATCTACCCACATTTCGAAGATCGCCAAGCTCTAGTCAGCCAGTTGGTAGTTGACATCTGGAAAGAGCTCGGTGCGACGATGAGCGTCGCGGAGGAACGAGCGGAGGCCGAAGGTCCGTTGGCCCAGCTCGAGGCCCAACTGGCCGCATATGTGGAGTTCGCGTACTCCAGCCCGACGCGCTACGAGCTTTTGTTCTTGACGTCGGCTGACGTTGAACGCATTCGCGGAATGGGACTTGAATCCACCACCGAACCGGTCTATGAGGCGCTTGAGCGAGCGGTGCTTCGATGCAAGGAGCACGGCTACCAGTTTCCGGTCTCATTCGTGGACGCCGGGGGGGCGGAGGCGAACACGGTGCTCTTCTTCGTTGTCGCGCACGGGCGAGTAGCGCTCGCGACGGCCGCGCTGCACGACACGTTCAGCCTGCCACAGGCCATTCACGCATTCGTGCGTACCGTCGTTCGTTCTCTGGTCCATCCACCGGCCGATTGAAGTTTCAACCGCCGCAGTATGACGGCCGTACTTCTTGATCTTTGGCGTGGCCGCGGGCCACAGCCTAAACCCCTGCTCGGTGCCGGGCGCACCTCGACGAGCTCATGTCGCGGATCGTGGGCCGGTTTCGCGGGGCGCGCCGCGTCGACGCGGCGCGACTTGCTGCTCGGGTTGCTGTCGGACCTGTCGTCAGTTGGATCGAGAACTCCCAGGTCTCGGTGTATCTGTCCTACGCCACCGACCGAGGGCGCGCGCTGATCGACCGGGGCCCTGTGTCTGTCGAGAGCATGGGGCGAAGATGCCGGAGCGTTAGTTTTCGGCTGTTTACTTACACGTGTTTAGTAGTTATGGTGGTTGCGCTTGGCGGGGAGACTGAGACTCGGGCGACGGGAGAACGCGTGAGGTGGAAGGTCGCGACCCTTAGCGCGGCAGCGATCACCGCATTGTTGGCGACCGGAGCAGTCGCGTCGGCGGCTGAGCAGGACGACCCGTGTCCGGTGCTCGCGTCGGCGCATGGAGTGCAAGTGGTGGTGGTCAGTGGCAGCGACAATCTGTTGTTGCAGGCGCCGACGGGTGCGGCGATGACGACTCGCGCAGAGCTGTGTGGATTACGGTCTCGCGGATTCGTCGGGGTTCGCCGGCTATCCGTACCCGGGGGAGAC
>NZ_JBFAKG010000216.1:0-1876 GCF_040655595.1 Saccharopolyspora sp. NPDC050389 | reverse complement strand
CCGATCCCGACGAACCGGCACACCCTGCTTGATCACCGACACAGTCAGTCATGATCACACACGACCGTCACCCTAGATCACGAACGTCAGTAAGACCTCTCGCGGTGCGCTGTTGTCGTTCCTGCAGTCACGACTCGCACCAGCCTCCGGCGCTCAAGCCGCCGATGAATTGCTCGGCAGCAAAATCGCGCCGAGCCGGCAGCTGATGTCCGTAGCCGCCGCCGAAATTGAGGACCGCGAGCAATTCCTGCTACTCGATGAACAGCAGGTCGCCTACTCATTGGTGCTGGCAGCCGTGCTCAACGCTCGAAAATCCGACCACAAGGAAGTCATCGTCGTGACCGGCGGTCCCGGCTCCGGCAAGAGCGTCATCGCCCTGTCCGTGCTGGGCGAGCTGTATAGGCGGGGATACACCGCCCTACACGCCACTGGATCGAAATCGTTCACCACGACCCTGCGCAAGGCTGTGGGACACAGCGCTACCCGAGTCCACAAGTTGTTTCAGTACTTCAACAGCTTCATGGGGGCCGACCGCAACGACCTGGACGTTCTGATCTGCGACGAAGCGCACCGCATCCGCGAAACGTCAAACAGCCGATTCACCCCCCGTGCCCAACGCAGCAAACGCCGGCAGATCGACGAACTCCTCGACGCAGCCAGAGTCCCCGTCTTCTTTCTGGACGAACACCAAGTCGTGCGCCCAAACGAACTGGGCACCGTTGAGGCGATCGGGCAGGCCGCACACGCCCAGGGCCTGCAGATGCATCGCATCAACCTCAACGAGCAGTTCCGGTACGGCGGCAGCCACAATTACGAACGGTGGGTGCTCAGCCTCCTCGGCCTCGACGGCGAAGGGCTGGAGCGTTGGGAACCCGAGCCACGGTTCGACGTGCAGGTCGCAAGCACCCCAGCCGAACTGGAAGAAATACTGGCCAGCAAAGTCAATGAAGGCTACAGCGCCCGCATGACCGCTGGCTTCTGCTGGCCCTGGAGCGACCCCAGAGAAGACGGCACTCTTGTCGACGATATCGTCATCGGTGGCTGGCGCCGCCCGTGGACCGTCAGGGGAGAACGCTCCGTCAACGGCGCGCCCGCGGCGTCGCTGTGGGCAACAGATCCCGCCGGCTTCGGCCAGGTCGGCTTCATCTATACCGCCCAGGGTTTCGAGTACGACTGGAACGGCGTCATCTTCGGCCCGGACCTGGTCTGGCGCGGTGACCGCTGGATCGCCGACCGCACCGCCAGCAAAGACCTCACCGTCGCCCACGCCTCTAAACAGGACTACGACATGCTCATCCGCAACACCTACAAGGTGCTGCTCACCCGCGGCATGGTCGGCACCGTCCTGTACTCCACCGACGCCGAAACCCTCGACAAAGTCCGCAGCCTCATCACCGGCTGACTCCACCACATGCAGCACATTCGAACTGCTCCATGTGGAACGGGTGCAGCATTCAGCTGGCGCCAATGATCTAGCAACGGCGTCTTGTCGTGATGGCGACATCACCGCACCCGCATCTCGGCAGTTACCCGACTGTTTCTGGCGACGATCACAGAGGTGCGCACGCGACGTCAAGAGACCCAGATTTCCTGGGATATAAGGACTTTCGGCAGTGATTGTAAGCTGTGAACCGGCTGGCATTTGATCACGGGACGCAGCTATGGTCTGTCGCATGAACACCTGCATTGCGCAGGTATGCCACGAAAACGGGTTCGAGTCCCCCTCGGACACTCTTTTACCCCACGGGTTTTCCCGGATTTCCGGCTAAAGCCTGTCCCGCAATCGCGGGTCTGGGCGGTAGTGGATCATGTACTGGTGCAGGTGATCGGGGTTGAGCAGCCGGGGTGGATACCGACGTTCACGGGGCTGTCGGTG
>NZ_JBFAKG010000215.1:0-1984 GCF_040655595.1 Saccharopolyspora sp. NPDC050389 | reverse complement strand
CCTCACCGATATTTCTTCCTTTTTACCCGCGGCCTTATCTATGAGGCCGGGGCTCTCCTGGCGGGTTTTTTGCGCTGGGGGGGGGCCGTGAGTCTTTTGGGTCGCTATAGCAGCCCAAAAGACTCACGGCCCGTGACGAGCGGAAGACCCGGACCGCGATACTCCGGTGGTTTGGTTCGGTGCGCTTTCGGTTGGGGTTCTGATGAGTGTTGGGTCTGTTGCGCTGGCCGGGCTCGTTCGGCGGGTGCGCGACGGCTCTCCTCGGCTCGGTCCTCACGGTGAGCAGGGGCGGCTCGTAGTTGTCGATGGGCCTGCCGGTTCTGGCAAGACGACGCTCGCCGCTCAGCTCGCGGAGGCACTGCCCGCGCAGGTCGTGCACATGGATGATCTGTACGAGGGGTGGAGCGGGATGGCCGGTGGCGTTGAACGGCTCGGCGCTCAGGTTCTTGATCCGCTCGCCGCTGGTCGGGACGGCCGGTACCAGCGGTACGACTGGCACGTCGGTGCGTTCGCCGAGTGGCACGACGTTCCACGCGCTCCCTACCTCGTCGTCGAGGGCTGCGGAGCGGGAGCGCGGCGCTTCGCCGACCTCACGACGTTCCTGGTGTGGGTCGAGGCGGAGGACGCGGAGCGCCTCACTCGCGGCATCGAGCGTGACGGCGACGACGCGCGCAGCCACTGGCGCGCCTGGATGGCTGCCGAGCGCGCGGTCTACCAGGCCGAGGGCACCGCTCGGCGGGCCGACGTGCGGCTCGACGGCTGGGGCGCGGTCACCTGGCCGGCGACGGGCGTGTAGACCTCAACCGCGACGACCAGATCAGACCCGGAAGCCGAGTCGGTCATGGCCGTACTCCCGGGGCGTGCCGTGTTCGTTCGCGGCGTCGTGCCTTGGAGGCGGCTGGTGTCGCCTAGTCATCGAGGTACCGGTACCGGTCGTCGGCGGGCGAGATCAGGACTCGGCCTTCGCGGATCTGCCATTCGCTGGTGCCGTCGATCTCGTGGCTCGCGACGAACAGGCCCCGGACTCGGTCGCCGTCCTCGTCGGAGGCGGGGACACGGGCGATCTCGGTGAGCTGGTCGAGCAGCCAGCTCACCGCGAGCTCTCGGACGTCGCCGCCGTAGAAGGCGTAGCAGGTCCAGTTGAAGTGCCGCCGGGGCAGGCCCCAGCCGTGGGAGTAGTGGTCGTCGTCGTGCGCGGAGATGATCTCCCGGATGGCGGCGAGCTGCTGCTGGTCGCACTCCAGCCAGCCTCTGATCGACACGTAGACACCCACTCGTCAGCCCTCCGTAACTCGCACGGGTCATCATGATCTTCGGTCATATTCGGTCCGTTTGGCCAGGTCGTGCCTGGTGTGAGGCTCGTGCGTGGCGTTCTTCTCAGCTGCCGGAGGTGCGCCGCGCGGGTCTTTATTTGATTCGTTCCAGAAAAGCTGGTAGATATTGGGGCATGCCGTCCATCGATGCCGCCGCCCTCCTGAAGGGGGCGTCGCTGCGGGTGACCCGTCCGCGGGTTGCCGTGCTCACGATGGTCTCGGACAATCCCCACGCGGACACCGACACCATCGCGACGGCCGTCCGTCGCGAGCTTGGCTCGGTGTCGACCCAGGCGGTCTACGACGTCCTGCGCGCGCTGACCGAGGCGGGCTTGGTCCGTCGCATCGAGCCGGCCGGTTCGCCCGCCCGGTTCGAGACGCGCGTGGGCGACAACCACCACCATCTGGTGTGCCGCAATTGCGGTGCCATCGCCGACGTCAACTGCGCGGTGGGCGAGGCTCCCTGCCTCCACACCGAGGACCCGCACGGATTCGTGCTCGACGAGGCCGAGGTGACCTTCTGGGGCATCTGCCCCGACTGTCTCTCCCGTGCCGAGTGAGCCAAGAAACATCCCACCACCGAGGAGCGAGTTTTGCCCGAGAACAACCAGAAACCGTTGACCACGGTGGCCGGTGCACCGGTCCCTGACAACCAGAACTCCCTGACCGCC
>NZ_JBFAKG010000214.1:0-2114 GCF_040655595.1 Saccharopolyspora sp. NPDC050389 | reverse complement strand
CAATACCCCCGCGCCAAGCCCACGCCCGCGACGTACAACTCCCCCACCACGCCCGGTGGCACCAGGCGCATGCGGCCGTCCAGCACGTAGACCCGGGTGTTCGCGACCGGGCGGCCGACCCGGACCGGGCCGTCCCCGGCTTCCCAGAACAAGCTGTCCGCGCTGGCCTCGGAGGAGCCGTACAGGTTGAACAGCAGCGAATCCGGCAGGACTTCCGCATGGCGCTCGACGAGAGCGCGGGGCAGGGCTTCACCGCTGGTAACCCAACATCGGACGGACGCCAACGACCTGGAGTAGGCGTCGTCCAGCAGCACCCGCAGCAAGCTCGGCACCACCGTCACCCGCTCGACCCCGTGCTCCGCGACCAGGCGCACCAGGCCGCTGGGATCCCGCAGGACGTCGTCCCCGGCCAGCACGACCTTGCCCCCGTGCAACATCGTGCCGAGCAGTTCGGTGGCGCTGTCCAGGAAACTCAGCGAGCTCCGCGCGAGGACCGTTGACGACCGCCACTGCGGATACCGCTCGCTGAACCACTGCCAGCGGTTCGCAAGACCCGCGTGCAGGCCGACGACTCCCTTCGGCACGCCGGTCGAACCGGACGTGTAGATCACGTAGGCGGGGTGCAGCGGCAGCAGCGGCGCCGCTCGCTCGGAGTCCGCGACGTTCTCCATCGAACGCCCCTGGCCCACCAGGTCGTCGACCAGCAGGCAAGTCGCGTCGGTCCTCGGCAGCGCGGCGCGCACCGCCGAGGACGTCAACACCACCGCAGGCCGGGCGTCGGCGAGCATGAACTCGATCCGATTGGCCGGATATGCCGGGTCGATCGGCAGGTAGGCGCCACCGGCCTTCAACACGGCGAGGACCGCGACCACCATCTCCACCGAGCGGGGTATGGCCAGCCCCACCACCTGTTCAGGTCCCACGCCCAGCTCGACCAGATGCCGGGCGAGCTGGTTCGAGCGCGCATTCAGGTCCCGATAGGTCAACTCCGCACCTTCGAACACCAGCGCCACCGCGTCCGGCGTTCGCGCCACCTGCTGCTCGAACAGGTCCGGCAGCACCAGCGACGACGGCAGTGGGATCGCCGCGTCGTTCCACGAGGTCAACAGTCGGCGCCGTTCGGCGGCATCCACCACGTCGAAGCTGCCGATGCTCCGATCGAGCTCATCGACCGCGGTCTCCAGCTGCCTGCGGAACCGGGACAGCAGGGACTCCACAGTGGATCGGTCGAAGATGTCGGTGTTGTACTCGACCGTCAGCGCGAGACCCGTCCGGCTGCTTTCGAAGTGCACGCCTTCGTCGACGCTGACAAGCAAATCCACCCGGGCCGCGCCGACATTCACCGGCAACAGTCGACCGCACGCGCCGGGGAGGCTCAACTCGGTGCGCGGCGCGTTCTGCTGCGTGAGCATCACCTGGAACAGCGGGTGGTGGGTCAATGTCCTGGTCGGCTTGAGCACGTCGACGAGATGCTCGAAGGGAACGTCCTGGTTCTCGTACGCCGCCAGGTCGGTGTCCCGGACGCGGCGGACGAGTTCGCGGAAGGTGGGATCGCCGGAGGTGTCCACCCGGAGCACGAGGGTGTTGACGAAGAATCCGACGAGATCGTCCAACGCCTCGTCGGTACGGCCTGCGACGACGGAGCCGATCACCACGTCCTCGCCGACGTTGAGCCTGGTCAGCAGTGCAGCCAATCCGGCGTGCAGCACCATGAACAAGCTTGCGTCGCAAGCCCTCGCCACGTGGCGCAATCGGGCGTGGAGGTCTGGTGACCATTCGACGACCAATGTCTCGCCACGGTGCGACGCAACCGTCGGATGCGGTCGGTCGGTGGGCAGTTGGAGTTGTTCCGGAGCACCGGCCAATTCCCGTTGCCAAAAGCCAAGTTGTTGGGAAACAACACTTTCCGGATCACCCTCGTCCCCAAGAAGATCCCGCTGCCACAGAGTGTAATCCGCGTACTGCACCGGCAACGACTCCCACACCGGCGCACCACCATCCCGCCGGGCAGCATAAGCGTCAGCGAAATCCCGCCACAACGGCTCCAACGACCACCCATCCGCGGCGATATGGTGCAACACCAGCACCAACACCCGTTCACTACCCGAGAGCAC
>NZ_JBFAKG010000213.1:0-2186 GCF_040655595.1 Saccharopolyspora sp. NPDC050389 | reverse complement strand
TCGTCGGCGAAGTAGCCATAACGCGGGCTGGTCAACAGCAACGCGATCCCGACGGCCGCGGCGATCAGCAGAACCGGCCGCACCGCCAGCGGGAACAACGGCCCCCGGGCGATTCCTTTCGGCCGCACGGCTTTTCCGGGATGGGTCAACGTCACGGACAGGCCCCTTTCTCGGCGCGCGGAGGCACCGACCGGAATCGGGTGCTCTCCGGCCGATCAGAATCGGTTTTTCGTTGAGGTTCGGTTTGCGCTGGTCAGGACTCGTGCGTGGTTCGGAGTGCCAGGGCGATCCAAAACGCGCACGAGTTCCTGCCGGCCTAATTCAGCAGCGCCGAAGTCACATCGGTGTCGCAATCGACGCGTGCCGCGTAATAGGCGGTCATCCATTCGCGATCCAGCGCGCGGCCGTTCTCGAGCAGCCGCGACTGCGCGGCCTGGAACACCTGGCCGAAGGGCTCACCGGCGCAGTGCGGGATCGTGCCGACCAACATGCCCGCCAGCAATTCGCGCTCGTACACGGGATCCGCGAGCCGCCCGGTGGCGGTCGTGACGTAGTGGTACGAGGGCAGTTCCGGGTCCGCCGCGCTCCGGAACCGCAGTTCCTCGGGAGCACCTGGGATGCCGTGGAGCTTCTCCAGCATCGGCCGGGCGAGCTCGGCGAGCTCGTCGAGCACGTGCTCCTGGTAGCGCGCGATGCAGATCTTCGGCCCGGGCGTCGTGCACACCTCCTGCATCGCCACCGGATCGGCCACCACGTGCCGGTTCGGCGGGATCGACGCGATCAGCAGCGTCAGCGCGGCGACCAGTGCCATCGGCACCAGCACGAGCCACCGTCGACGCGACACGGCCAGGGCGAGGAAAGTCGCTGCGATCGCCGCGAACCACATCGCCTGCAGCGCGCTCGACGACAGCGAATACATCGACCCACTGGAGACCTGTGCGGCGAGCAGGGTCGTGAACAGCGAGTCGTACCCCGCCATCCAACTCGTCCAGCTGACCGCCAGGTACGCCAGAACTGCCAGCGCCGGGGTCAGCAGGACGATCAGTCGCCACCGGACGAGGCGGCCCAGCGCCATGCCGAAGGCGGCTGCTGCGCCGTGCGCGGGGACGCAGACCAGCAGCGCCGCGATCCAGTCGGTACCGCTACCGGTGGCGATCGGGAAGACGAAGATCGCCGCGATTCCCCACGCCGTCGCGATTCCGAGCACCGTGCCCAGCGTGAGGGCCGCCCACGACACGAGGAACGGCTGCCAACCCGGCCGGGGCAGGGTCGCCAGGAGCTCCTCGGTGCCGCGCCGGTTCTCCCTGCCCGCGGCCCACGCGCCGGCGGTCGCCACCAGCGGCCAGGTGAAGATCAGATCGGTGCGCACGACCAGGGCGAGTTCGTTCCAGCTACCCGCCCACAACGGTTGCAGGAACAGCACCGCGACCAGCGATATCAGCATTGCCATCGCGAGCGGGCCCGCAGTGCTGCGGTAGAACTCGTTCCAGAAGACCTGCTTGTTCATGCCGCACCCGCCCGGCTGGCGCCCAGCACCGCGCGGTAGCCGTCCGCCAGATCGCCGCCGTCGGCCAGCTTCTCGTCGGCGCGGTCGCCGAGCCCGACCCGCCGCAGCGCCCGGTCCACGGCAGGCATCAACTCCGCGGCCGGGACCTCCTTCAACCACCCGAAGTGCTCCACGAACTCGCGCGCGGTGAACCTCGGGTACCAGCCGAACTCCTGCGGCAGATAGCCGATTTCGCGCCGGAGCGGGCGCAGGTCGGAGCCGGTCGGCGGGCGGCCGAGCAGCCGGACCGAGCCGCCGGAAGGCGCGGTCAGCGTGGCCAGCACCCGGATCAGCGTCGACTTCCCGGCGCCGTTGGGCCCGAGCAGGCCGTGCACGCCGGTGCCGAAGTCCGCGGTGATCGCGTCAAGCGCGCGGCGGCGGCCGAATCGCACGGCCAGGTCATGGATCTCGATCGCGGTCACGGGGTCAGCTCCTCGACGTGTGCTGGAAGTTCGTGCGGCGGAGGTAGAGCACCGCGGCAGACAGGACGATCAGCGACGACCACAACAGCGGCAGCGGCCGGTCGAGCAGCACCGGCACCTGGTCGCCGACCAGCGGGCCGCCGGCGAGCACCAGCCAGCCGGTGGCGACCGCGGCCGCCACCGGTTCGAGCCGGAACCGCGAACCGAGCGCCAGGGTC
>NZ_JBFAKG010000212.1:0-2237 GCF_040655595.1 Saccharopolyspora sp. NPDC050389 | reverse complement strand
TGTGCGACATCCCGTGAGTTCGGTGGTTCCTCGTTGGGAACGTGAGGGTGGGTTGCCACCAGGAGCAGGGCGTTCAGGTTGATCTCCACACCTGCACCCCACTGTGATCGTTCTTCAGTATTTCTGAAATGATCTCGCCTGAATTGAGCAGTGTTCTGTTCGAGTGAAGGCGAGGAGGCTTGGGTTGGCCCTGGCGGCGGTGCGGGACCTGCGCGAGCGGCGACCGGAGGCGAGCCCGGAGGAGCTCGCGGAGTTCGAGACCGATGTGCTGGCCGGGTTCGTTCTCGCCCGCGCGTCGGCGGGGTTGGCGGATGGCACGATCCGGGGCGATGTCGGGCACCTGGAGCAGGCGCGGGCCTGGTTCGGCCAGCCGCTATGGGAGATGGAGCCAGCCGACGCCGACACCTACTTCGGCAAGGTCATCCGCACGGCAGCGAAGGGCACCAGGCTAGCCCGAGCACAGGCGTTGACCACGTATTTCCAGTTCCTGGAACTGCGGCACAAGGTCGAGATCCACCAGCTGACCGGTCGGGTCGTCGAGTGCCCGATCGACGAGATGAACCGGCCACGCGGGGCCAAGGACGCCGCGCTGCGCATCCCGCCCACGGAGGCCGAGAACGACGCGCTGTTCGCTGGATGGCGCGAGGAACTGGCGACCTGCCGAAAGTTCGCACCAACCGCCCGCAACTACGCGGCCGCGAAGTTGATGTCCCAGGTCGGGCTGCGGATCAGCGAGGCCCGCTGGCTCGATCTCGACGACATCAAGTGGAACCTCGGCAGGTTCGGCAAACTGCACGTCCGCAAGGGTAAAGGCGCCCGCGGCAGTGGCCCGCGTGAGCGGATGGTGCCGCTGATCAACGGCGCGGACCGGACACTGCGCTGGTTCATCGAAGACGTCTGGGCGCTGTTCGACACCGACCACACCCGGCCCGGTGCGCCCCTGTTCCCATCCGAGCGTAAGAACGCCGATGGCACCAGCAAGCGCGTCGGCGATGACGCCTTGCGTTCCGGCCTCGCCGACGCCGCCGACGCGCACCTGCCGACCTGGGCGGACAAGCTCACGCCGCATGTGCTGCGGCACTTCTGCGCCAGCCAGCTCTATCTATCCGGAATGGACCTGATCTCGGTCCAGGAGTTGCTCGGGCATTCCTGGATAGCCACGACGATGAAATACGTCCACGTCCACCGCACCCGCATCGAGGATGCCTGGATCGCAGGCCAGCAACGCGCGGCCCGACGTTTGGAAGGACTGCTGTCATGAGGTGGAACCTGCGCCTGGCCGCCGCCAACCGCGGAATCTGGAAGGCCAGCGAGCTCCAACGCCAGCTCGCCGAGCACGGCCTGACGATCTCAGCTGGGAAGATGTCCGGGCTGTGGTCAGGGAAACCGGCCAGCATCAAGCTCGACGATCTCGACGTGATCTGCGCCGTGCTCGGCTGCGAGGTCGGCGAGCTGCTGATCCCCGAACCCGACCAGGTCCGCAGGCCACAGGGCGAGGAAACACCGCAGGCTGTGGGCGGAACGGACACGCCGGCGGTGACGCCGAAGCGCCGTGACGGCCGCAGCCTGCCGCCGATCTGACGATGGGAAGAGCACGCAAAGGCGTGGTGCGCAGCTGCGAGGGCTGTCTGGCCTGGGGGCAGACGTTCGGACAGGGGCTCTGCGTGGCTTGCTATATGTTCGCCCGTGACCACGCGCCCGGCGTTTGCGTCGGATGCGGCCGGCATCAGCCGATCCGCAAGGACTACTGCCGGTTGTGCTGGAACCAGGCTCGCACGAACGCCCGCGAGTCCGGTGAATCGTCGTGGTCGGCCAAGGCGGTGCACCACCTCAAGGGTGTTCGGCATCATCAGCTGTTCTTCGCGGACATGCGCTCGATGAGAGGGTCCTCGAGCACACCGCCCGCACGTCACAAGGGCCGCGGTCGCCCGCGCAAACCTGATCCTGAACCGGCGGCCCGGCCAGTGATGACCTCGGTTCAGCTGAGGCTGGTCGACGGCCTTGCCCGCGACTACTCCCGCTTCAACGAACACGAGCACCGCCCACCGAACCCGTGGTTGAACTGGGGTCACTACGTGGCTTATCGCCTCGGCGAGGCTCGTGGATGGACCCGCAGGGTTAGTCTCGATGTCCAGCGAGCGCTGGTGATCCTGCTGTCCGGCCACATCGAAGGCGACGTGGTTCGCTACTCCGAGATGTTCCTGGCGCTGCGGGCACTGGGCCTCAGCAGTGAACGC
>NZ_JBFAKG010000211.1:0-2354 GCF_040655595.1 Saccharopolyspora sp. NPDC050389 | reverse complement strand
CCAGGGGCGGGTTGGTCGTCCCGGGCTTCCAGGACAGCCATGTCCACGCCCCGTTCGCCGGACGCGACCGTCGGCGGCTGTGGTTGCACGGCGTCAGCCGAGCGTTCCGACGAACGTCATGGCCGCGATCACCGCGACGGCGAACGCGATTCGCCGGGCCGGCGGGCGCGGTGCGGCACGCAGCTCCTGCCAGCCCAGCGACACCGAGGCCACCGCGAGTCCGGCGAGCGCGATCACGGAGAGCGCGGTGGTCCCCTTCAGGACGCCGATCGGCAGCGCCGCCATCAGACCCAACGCCACCGCCCGGAACGGCCCGAGGACACCGGCCCGCCAGGCGCCGAGGGCCAGCACCACCCAACCGGCCATGATCGCCGGGTTCAGCGCGCTCATCACGTGGTAGGCGCCGTACGCGTCGCCCACCAGGCTCGTCGCGGACGCCACTCCCCGCAGATCCGCCAGCTGGAACGCCAGGTGGTCGATGCCCACGTGGAAGACGCGGGCGAAAAGGCCGAAGGCGGTCAGCATCCCGCCCCAGACCGCCCAGCCGGGACGGCTCCCGCCGATCCGCTGCGCGAGCAGCACGACTCCCGGCCACAGCACCACGTTGCCGATCAGGAACGCGCTGTACGCGACCGCGATCAGGGCCGGTTCGGCGGCGTACGCGGCGAGCTGATCCGGGAAGAAGAAGTTGTGCCCGGCCCGGAGCAGTGCCCCGACCAGCCGCTGCGGCGATCAGCACCCGCCGTGGTGACCGCACTGCCGACCGTCGCAATCGGACTGTTCCTGGGCGAGGCCGTGCTCACCCCCACCGGGAACGTCGCCGACATCGCCGGGCTGGTCGGCGCCGTCTGGCTGCTGGCCGGTGGCGCTTGGGGGCTAGGCGCGCACTTCCGGCAGCGCGACGCCTTCGCCGAACGCGAGATCCGGCGCGTTCGCGCCGAGGAGCGGCTGCGGATCGCGCGGGAGATGCACGACATCGTCTCGCACAACCTCAGCCTGATCGCGGTGCAGGCCGGTGTCGCCAACCACATCGCCGAGCAGCGGCCCGCCGAAGCCAGGGAAGCACTGCGCGGCATCGAGGAGGCCAGCCGCAGCGCGCTGCTGGAGATGCGCGGCATGCTCGGGGTGCTCCGATCGGCCGAACCGCTGCCCCACGAACCCGTTCCTGGCCTTGCTGCGCTGCGCGAACTCGCCGATCGGGCGATCGCCGCCGGGGTCTCCGTCGACCTGGAGATCACCGGCGCCGGGCACCCGCCCGCCGGGGTGCAGCTCGCGGTCTACCGGATCGTGCAGGAGTCGCTCACCAACGTCGTCGAGCACGCCGCTCCGGCTCGCTGCACCGTCCGCGTCGATGTCGGCGCGGATGCGGTCGGGGTGCACGTCGTGGACGACGGAACGCGGGCTGGTCGGCCCGGCGACGGGCACGGTCTGGCGGGGATGCGGGAGCGGGTGAAGATGTACGACGGCGAGTTCACCGCCGAGCCGCGCCCCGGCGGCGGATTCGGCGTCACGGCCCGGCTACCCTGCGGAAAGGGGGAACGCGGTTGACCATCCGCGTGCTCGTCGTGGACGACCAGGCGTTGGTGCGCGGCAGCTTCCGGCTGCTCGTCGACACCGCTCCCGGCCTCGCGGCCGTCGGGGAGGCAGCGACCGGTGGCGAGGCCGTCGCGGCGGCCCGGCGGGAACGGCCGGACGTGGTGCTGATGGACGTCCGGATGCCGGACGTGGACGGCATCGAGGGGACCCGGCGGATCTGCGGCGATCCCGGACTTACCGGCGTGCGGGTGCTGATCCTCACCACGTTCGACCTCGACGAGTACGTGGACGCGGCATTGCGCGCCGGGGCCAGCGGATTCCTGCTCAAGGACACACCGCCCGCCGACCTGCTCGCCGCGATCCGGGTGGTGGCGGCCGGCGACGGGCTGCTGGCGCCGTCGGTGACCCGGCGGCTGATCGCGGAGTTCACCCGGCGCTCGGAGCCGCCAGAAGTCCCGGCCTGCGCCCTGAATTCGCTGACCGGCCGGAAGCTCGAAGTGCTCGCCTTGGTGGCCCGCGGCCTGTCCAACGCCGAACTGGCCGACCACCTGCGCCTGGCCATGCCGACGGTGAAGACCCACATCGGCCGCCTGCTCGCCAAGCTGCACGCCCGGGACCGGGCCCAGCTCGTCATCGCGGCCTACGAAACCGGCCTGATCACGCCGAAAACCCCGCGCTGAAGCCCACCTCAACCAGGGTTCGTGTCGGCGCCTTTGCGCTGGTCACCGGCCGTGGGGGTTGTTTGGTTTTTTGTAGTGGTACAAAAAAAAAAAACACCGACATTTTGGTCAAGCGACGCGGCTACGCGATTGCCTCAA
>NZ_JBFAKG010000210.1:0-3063 GCF_040655595.1 Saccharopolyspora sp. NPDC050389 | reverse complement strand
GCAACGCCATGGTCCAACTCGGCATCCGCAGCTTCATGGGCACCGAAGGCAACGACTGGGGCCCCCTCATGGCAACAGCCGGACTAGCAGCCCAAAAGACTCACGGCCCCGTTGCTGCTCGCGCGCCGCTCCGCGTCAGTCGGGTCGTTGCTCGGGGAGCACTTCACCGCGGAGGATCCAGGCGTCGCCGCGGCGGATCCAGTGCAGCGGCTCCGGTTGCGGCGGCCAGGCCAGCAGGTAGCGGTCGTACAGGTCGTTCATCGTCCGCACGTACTCTGCTACCGCGCGCAGCCAGGTTCCGGTCCGCATAGCCGTCACCCCAGTTCGAGGTCGTACCTCAGCTCGTCGAGTCGATGGCCCCACTGCCGGACGGGATTGCGCTCGGTGCAGCGGAATCCCGCGTCCAGGTACAGCCGGGCGGCCGATTCCAGCGAGCCGACCGTCCACAGCTTCACGCGCTTGAAGCCCCGGCCGCGCGCGTGATCGAGCAGGGCGCGCAACAACTTCCGGCCGACTCCGCAGCCCCGGACGGCCGGGTCGACCAGGAACCAGCGGACCTGCGCGACGCCGTTCCCCTCGTCGGTCAGCGCGACTGTGCCGACGACCTCGCCGCCGCGCTCGGCGACCCACAGCCAGCCGGGTTCAGCGCCAGGCTCGTCCCGGGCTTCGCCCAGGGCGGTGGCGAAGGCGGCGAGCCCGTGCGCGACGTGCGCCTCGAAGCGTTCGTCGAAGTCGTGCTCCCGCGCGTAGAGCTCGCCGTGCATGGCGAGCACGGTGCCCAGATCGCCGGGGCGCGGGCCGATCCGGATGGAGATTTCGGACATGCGGCGCTCCAGTAGACTGAAACAGTCGTTTCAGTCGTAGGCTAGCAGCCTGACCAGGACCGGAACAGAGGGCGACGATGACCCAGCGGGACGATGGCCGCCGCGGCGAACTGCTCGCGAAACTCCTGGACTACTCCGCGACGCACGGGCTCTCCGAGGTGTCGCTGCGGCCGCTGGCGGCGGCGGTCGGCTCCAGCCCGCGGATGCTGCTGTACTTCTTCGGCTCCAAGGAAGAACTAGTCAAGGAGGTGCACCGGCACGCCCGCGATGTCCAGCTCCAGCTGCTCACCGACACCATCGGCGACTGCTCGGACCGGGCCGAGGTGCTGCGCGCGCTGTGGCGGTGGCTAAGCGATCCGGCACACCACAACATCGTCCGGTTCTTCTTCGAGAGCTACGCACGCTCGCTGCACGCCCGCGGCGGCGCGTGGAACGGATTCGGCGAGGCGAGCGTCCACGAGTGGCTGCCCCGGCTCCGGCAGGCGCTCGGCGGCTCCGACGCCGAGGCGACGCTGGCGCTCGCGGCGCTGCGCGGCCTGCTGCTCGACCTGCTCGCCACCGGCGACACCGAGCGCGTCGAGGCGGCCTTCGAGGATCTGCTGCGCGCGGTCTGACCGCCCGGATTGTGAGATGGCCGGAGCCTCGGAATACCTCGTTCCGCCAGGGCGTCAGAGCTGGTCGTGAGCCATCTCTTCGAACCGATCAAGCTGCGGGACGTCGTCGTCCGCAACCGCGTGTGGGTCGCGCCGATGTGCCAGTACTCGGCCGTCGACGGCCTGCCCGATGACTGGCATCTGGTGCACCTCGGCCAGTTCGCCACCGGCGGCGCCGGGTTGATCATCACCGAGGCAACCGCGGTGGTGCCGGAAGGCCGGATCAGCCCGCAGGACACCGGACTGTGGAACGACGACCAGGTCGCGGCGTGGCGGCGCATCAACGACTTCCTGCACGCGCAGGGCGCGGCGACCGGGGTGCAGCTCGCGCACGCCGGGCGCAAGGCGTCGACGACTCCGCCGTGGGAAGGCAGCAATGGGGTGCCGGCGTCCGAGGGCGGCTGGGAGACGGTCAGCTCGACCGGCAACGCCTTCGGCAACCTGCCCGCGCCGCGCGCGCTGACCGAGACCGAGATCGCCGAGCTGCCCGAGCAGTTCGCCGCGGCCGCGCGCCGGGCCGAAGCGGCGGGCTTCGACGTCGTCGAGCTGCACTTCGCGCACGGCTACCTGGCGCACCAGTTCTACTCACCGCTGGTCAACGACCGGACAGACCGCTACGGCGGCGACTTCGAGAACCGGGTGCGGGTGGTATTGGAGATCACCGACGCGGTGCGCGCTGCCTGGGCGGCCGACAAGCCGCTGCTCGCCCGCCTCTCGGCGACCGACTGGGTCGAAGGCGGCTGGACCGGGGACGACTCAGTCCGGCTGGCCGGGCTGCTGGCGGAGCGCGGGGTGGATCTCGTCGACGCCTCGACGGGCGGCGCGGTGCCGAAGGCGGACATCCCGATCGGCGCGGGCTACCAGGTGCGATTCGCCCGGCAGATCCGCACGGAGGCGGAAGTCCCGACGGCGGCGGTCGGCCTGATCACGTCGCCGGAGCAGGCGGAGGAGATCGTCTCGTCGGGGTCGGCGGACGCGGTCCTGCTCGGCCGCGAACTCCTACGCGACCCGCACTGGCCGCTGCGCGCGGCAGACCGCCTGCACGCGGACAACATCTGGCCGAAGCAGTACGAACGAGCCCGCCGGGTCTGACCCATCGCGGAAGAACCGGTGACCGGGCGCGTGGGGCGGGGGCGTGTCGCGCCCGGTCACCGGGGTGGGCCGGTGCGAGTGGGGGTCGGGGAGGTCACCGCACCGGCCCTGCTCGGGGTCTCGTGAGTGCTGGTTCCGGTAAGAACCGGAGTCAGCACTCACGAGGGTTCAGGCCCGCAAGTGGTGGCGTCCGGTGGGTTCGTCGGGGTCGGTGGTGGGGAATCCCGTTGGTATGCGGGGATGTTCATGTTCCGGCCCGTGTTCTTCTCGGGTTTCGGCTTGGATGTCGGCTATGAGGTGCCAGACCGTGTAAGCGCCTTCGCCGCCTCCGGCGTGCTGACCTGTCGTGAACGCGAGCGCTCGGGCGGGGAGCTGGGTGGTGAGCATGGCGAGGATCAGCAGGTTGAACAGGACGAACGTGCTGAGCTGAATCCAGAACATGACAAGGGTTCCTTCCGTGATGTGAGTGGGTGCAATTTCACGAGAAATTGACG
>NZ_JBFAKG010000209.1:0-3302 GCF_040655595.1 Saccharopolyspora sp. NPDC050389 | reverse complement strand
TCATGCTCTCCGACGGCCTCACCGCCCGCCAAAGCGAAAAGGTCGCCTCCGAATCCGTCGAGGTCGTCGACGTCGCCCAACTCCTCCTCTCCGCCGTCAAACGCGGCGAAACGTCCACATCGGACACTGCGGACCCGGCGCCCACCGGCAGCTGACGGTTCGTTTTTCCAGGTGAAGGGCACCTCTTGCCGACTCGATCGGCGGGAGGTGCCCTTCGCCTTTTCCGGCGCGGCCACGGGATGCAAGCGACGCCAACCGGTTTCGGATGTGAGGCTCGAAGCAGTTGCCCCGATTTCCGACTGCGCGGGCGAAGCGCTGTTTAAACTCCCCCGGGACAAGGCGCCGAATGGCGGAATCGGAGAAACATGGACGGCAACATCCTCGATCCGGATGGCGCGCGCGAGCGCCTGGCCGCCTGGAAGGGCCGGATCGACAAGCTGGCCGCGGACACCCAGGCGATGAGCGACCGGCTGCAGGAAGTCCGGGTCACCGCGAGCGACCCGAACGGGCTGGCAGAGGTCACGATCGACTCGACCGGCGCGCTCGTGGACCTGCAGCTGACCAGCCGGATCCAGCGGGCGGCGCCGGACGCCGTCGCCCAGGCGATCATGGCGACGCTCGGCGACGCGAAGAACAAGCTGGCCGACCATTCCCAGGAGATCATCGCGGAAACGGTGGGCACCGAATCGCCTGCGGCGCGGGCGATCGCGGACAGCGTCGAGCGGCACCTGCGCAGCGACCCGGCCCCGGAACCCGCCGAACCCGCCGAAGCCGACGATTACGACGATTACGACGATTACGACGAAGGCTACGAAATCCCCTCCCACCGCGAGCGGTGGTGAGCATGGGCGACGGGTACAACGTCAACATTGAGCAGATGCGCGCGCATGCGGGCAACGTGGACGCGATCAAGGACCGGTTCGCCGCGGTGAAGTCCGCCAGCGCGAACATCGCGCAGGACGACCAGGCGTACGGCTTGCTGTGCGGATGGATCTCCGGCGTGCTGGAGGGCCGGCACGCCAAGCAGGACGAGCTGATCGCGTACGTGGAGGAGAACCTCTCGCTGCTCTCGGAGGCGCTGCGGGCCAGCGGCGACGACTACCAAGGTCTCGACGAGGAGCACGCGGGCCTGATCCGTTCGACCGGCGAGGGAATGCCATGACCGACAACTCGCTGATCGCCCCGGTCGAGTCGTCCCGCGACGCGTGGACGGGTGCCGGGCTCGCGGACAGCATCGAGGGCCTGGCCGACGCGATCAAGTCCGAAGGCTGGGTCGACGACGCGCTGGCCGGCGCGGGACTCGCGGTCGAGATCGCGGCGAGCGCGCTGGACCCGATCAGCGCGCTGCTGTCCAACGGCCTGGGCTGGGCCATGGAGTACTTCGAGCCGCTGCGGGAGATGCTCGACGAGCTGACCGGCAAGCCGGACGCGGTCCAGGCGCACGCCGCGACCTGGAACAACATGGCCACCGAGCTGGGCGCCATGGCCACCGACCTCGAAGATCACCTCAAGAACGACCTGCCCGACTGGACCGGCGCGGCCTCGGACGCCTACCGCGGCATGATGGCCAACAACGTCGAGGCCATCGGCGGCCTGGCCGCGATCTCGGCGGCGATGGCGGCGGCCACCGAGGGCGCGGGCGGCCTGGTCGAGCAGACCCGCGAGATCGTCCGCGACCTGATCGCCGACCTGGTGGCCAGGGTGATCGTGTGGGCGGTCGAGGCCGTCTTCGTGGTGACGATCCCGGTCGTCGCCGCGCAGATCGCCGCGGCGGTGGTCAAGTGGGCCGCGCGGATCCTCACCTACACCACGTCCCTGGTCACCAGCCTGACCAACCTCAGCAAGCTCCTGAACGAGTAGGCGTCCATGGCAAAACCCAAGAATCCCCACGGCGGGGACGGTGGCGACGGCACCACCGGGAAGCCCTCGCAGAAGCACGGCAACATCGACGCGGGCAAGGGCATCTCCAGCGCGCAGCAAGCCACCTCCCAAGCCGCGCAGAACGGCCGCCCGGGAGGTTCCGGCGGCCAGCCGAGCAACCCCACAAACCCGACGCCGCCGAACAAGCCGGGCCCGCCGGCCAAGCCGACCGCCCCGCCCAAAGCGGACGACATCCACCACAGCGAGGCCTCCGAGGCGCACATCGTCGGGGGCGACGGCGGCCGGCAGGGCGGCCACATCGCGGGCACCGGGCTCTCGAAGAAGACCGAGTTCCCCCAGAGCTGGGACGGGCCGAAGATCCTCGACGCGGCGCACCAGGTCACGCAGCAGGGGCCGCCGGCGAAGGGCCCGTACCTGACCAAGGACGTCGACGGCAAGAAGGTGTGGGCCTACGACTACACCGGCACGGTCGACGGCGTCACCGTCAAGACGACGGTGCTCGCCGACGGCGAGATCCGCACCGCATACCCGCCGAACAGCGCCGACCCGGGCGTGATCACCAACCCGCCCGCGCCGAACCCGCAGCCGAAGGGCGTGCCGGTGAGCGACCCGCCTCGTTACAGTCACCCCGACGTCGGCGGCGACGGCAGCTGGACGTGGGAAGGCCCGAAGGGCAACAAGATGATCAGGGTCGTCCAGGACGCCCAGGGCAACGTGACGAGGACCGAACTCGGCGACTACCAGAAGAAGAAGTGAGCGCCATGGATGTGAAGACCTACGCCGCGGTCACCGATGTGTGCGCGCGGCTCGCCGGCCGGCTGTCCGACGACATCCTGGGAGTCGTGCGCGAGCAGTACGCCGCCGGCGAGTCGGACCTGGCCGAGTCAACGCTCCTGCTCAACCTCGCGGCCGAGGGCGTCGGCATCACCCACGAGGAGCACGACCTGATCCGCTCCACCCTGGACGATCCGGCCGACCCGGACCTGGACGACGTGCCGGTCATCGACGCGGTGCCGCCGGTGCAGTACCGCTTCAGCCCGACCGGCCCCGCAGACGCACCCGACCCGAGCCGAGCGGACATCGTCCTGTCGACAGACGCGCCGCGCCACGGCGGCCACCGCCTGCGCCGCGCCTGGCGCGAGCCGCTCGCGGGAGCGCAGGACGCGGCGACGTGGGCGTACGTGCTGCAGGTGGCCGAAGGCACGGACGAGCTCAGCGCGTACGCGGGCCTGTCGTCGCGACTGTGGGTGGCGCTGCAGGAGAAGTGGCCGCTGGAGGTCGTGGTGGAGGGCAGGCAACTGCCGCCGTACCAAGCGGCAGCGCTGACGGCGGCCCACCAGATCTGGCCGGCCTGACCGCCCGGAAGGCCAGCACGGGGTCGTGAGTGTTTTGGGTTGCCATAGCAGCCCAAAACACTCACG
>NZ_JBFAKG010000208.1:0-3507 GCF_040655595.1 Saccharopolyspora sp. NPDC050389 | reverse complement strand
CCACCCGACATCATCGGCTTCACCGCACCCAGCGCGACATCACCATCAGCCTCACGCTTGAAGTAGATGTTGAAAAACGCGCTGAACCGATGCCAGGCGATGCCCATCGTCATGGTCCTGGAGATCACGATCAGCCAGATCGTGGCGCTCATCAGCTTGACGAAGGCGAAGAACGACACCAGGTTCGCGCTGGCCGGCAGCAGGGATCCGATCGGGCCGGAGACGAACTCGGCCCACAGCGGCATCTCGTGCACGCCGAGCGCGGACTTCGCGGCGCGGACGCCGAGGATGCCCACACCCTCGATCAGGACGACGGCCTCGATGAAGTAGGCCCAGGCGAAGTTGGATCCCTGGAAGCGCGAGACGCGGCCGGCGCGGCGCGGGTGGTTGCGCTGGCGGACCACGATCAGCACCAGGATGCCGACGACGGTTCCGACGCCGAGGATCTCCATCAGGAGGTGGAAGATCGCCAGGTCGTCGAGGATCGGCCAGCCCCAGGTCGGTACGAAGACCTCGCCGTAGGCCTCGAACAGCGCCAGGGAGCCGATCAGGAAGCCCCACATGACCAGCCAGTGCCACATGCCGACGTTGCGGAACTTGTTCATCCGCGTGTGGGCGGCGAATTCCTTGACGAGGGTGGCCAGGCGGGCCATGACGGGGCCGTTTCGGGTACCGTCCGGCTGCCCGAGGCGGATGATGCGCACGAACTTGGCGATCGTCGCGGCGAACATGCCCCAAGCGACGATGCCGAGCACGACAGCGATCCCGCCGAGCGTGATCTGTACAGCGCCCATGGTTCGGGTGCCTTTCCTCCGGGGGCGGTGGTGTGAGCAGCGTACGTCTTGTTACTCGTCGGTAACTATACGGGCGCTGCTCATGTCGGGAACAATCGGTGATTCTGCGAGACCACTGGACGAAAAACTAGTTGTGCATTTGTACCATTTGTTTCGGTGAGGTGGGTTCCGCGAGCCACCGTTCCGTCCGCTGAGGACGCGATGCCGTTGCTGGGGTTTCGCGAGTTGTTCCTGTTAGACGTGTGCGACGTCGCATCACGATTTCACCGCGAGCCGGGCGCCGCCGAAGCCGATCCCGGCAGAATTGCGGGCGGCGATGCGATTTTCGCCACGTATTCGATTGAGCGAACGATCTGTTCGGTGAAGTCAGCAGGTGGGTCGAAACAGGGGGATCGGCATGGGCGAGTCGGGCGGCGAATCGATGCGCGCATCGGACGCGGACCGGGAGGCGATTGCGCAGCGGCTGCGCTCGGCGCAGGACGAAGGACGCCTCACCATCACCGAGTACGACGGCCGCCTGCAGCAGGCGTATGCGGCGACGACGCTCGGCGAGCTGCAGCCGTTGGTCGCCGACCTGCCGGAGCCGGTGCCGGCGAAGCCGTCGCCGGAGGTCGCCAAGCGCGAGCGGCAGAAGCGCAAGCTGATCAAGGAGTGGCGGGACTGGGCGGGCGTCTCCTTCATCCTCGTCGCGATCTGGGCGGTGACCTCGATCAGCTCCGGCGAGCCGAAGTTCTTCTGGCCGATGATCCCGATGGGCATCTGGGCCGCGATCAACGTCGCCTCGATGATCTCCGGCGACAGCGGCGACAAGAAGCACAAGAGGTCAGGCCACTAGGAAAACCATGTGCACGCGTGATCGGGCATCCGTATGGTGAACAAGTAGGGCATTCGTACAGGTTTCTCCGGGAGGAAGCGTGGCCTACTTGCTGCTGGCGGTCGCGATCGTGAGCGAGGTGCTCGCCACGGTCTCGCTGAAGCTGTCCGAAGGGTTCAGCAAGACCGTCCCGTCGATCCTGGTCGTGGTCGGCTACCTGGTGGCCTTCAGCGCGCTCAGCGCCGTGCTCAAGCTCGGCCTGCCGGTCGGCGTCGTCTACGCGATCTGGGCTGGAGCCGGAGTCGCGCTGGTGGCGATCATCAGCGCGGTGTTCCTCGGAGAGGGGATCACCGGCGTGCAGGTCGCAGGCATCGCGCTCATCATCGGCGGCGTCCTCGCGCTCGAACTGGGCGGCGCGCATTGACCTCGGCGCACCGCAACCCCGACGAGGAGGAGACCGACGGCCGCCGCGCCAAGGGTGAGCGTCGCCGCCGGGCGATCATCGACGCGACGCTGCGGATCGTCGCCCGCGACGGCGTGGGCGCGGTGAGCCACCGCAACATCGCCCGCGAGGCCGAGGTGCCGCCCGCGTCGATCGCCTACTACTTCGCGGGCATCGACGACCTGCTGGTGGCCACGCTGCTGGAGAGCTGCGAAACCCTGATCGCCGAGGTCGACAGGCTGCGCGGGCAGGTCCGGGACAACTCCGACTGGCCGCGGGTGATCGCCGAGGCGCTGGCGACGATGGTGCGCGACCAGCGCGAACGCACCCTGGGCGAATACGAGCTCTACCTGCTCGCCGCCCGTCGCCCGGCGCTGCGCCCGGCCGCCCGCCGCTGGATCGAGGTCGCCACCGGTTTCCTCAACGACGGCGCGGGCGGCGACGGGCCGGTGATCCGCGCGCTGTTCGCCGCGATCGACGGCCTGCTCATGCAGGCGCTCATCGCCGACGAGCCGCCCACCGCCGACGAACTCGAACCGACGCTGCGCTTCCTCCTGCAGCCGGTTGACTACCTGCGGAATTCGGTCGGCTGATCAGTTGAAGGTCGTGTTGTTCGCCCCTGGGCGGACGACGCTCACAGTGTCGTAGGCCGATTCCCCGGGGTGCGTCGAGCAGGAGGCTCCGAAGGTCAGCGCGCCGGTGCGGATGGTGCTGGTCGACATGACGTCTCCTTCGCGGGCGGTGTACTTCCTGAGAAGCGCGCCAGGGGCCGCGGGCTTGCCGCGATCGGCGTGATCCGGGTCGTGGAGAGCGGGGTTCGTGGCGCGGGCGCACACTCCCCGCATGCGGGTCACGCTGGTCAGGGGCGACATCACCGAGCAGGAAGTCGACGCCGTCGTGAACGCGGCGAATTCCGCGCTGCTGGGCGGAGGCGGCGTGGACGGCGCGATCCACCGGCGCGGCGGCCCGGCGATCCTCCAGGAATGCCGGCTGCTCCGCGCGAGCCGATATCCGGACGGGCTGCCGACCGGGCAGGCGGTGGCGACCACCGCCGGCGAACTCCCGGCGCGCTGGGTGATCCACACCGTCGGGCCCACCTACACCGCGGCGGCGGACCGGTCCGGGCTGCTGGCGTCCTGCTTCCGGGAATCCCTGCGGGTCGCCGACGAACTCGGCGCCGAGGTGGTCGCGTTCCCGGCGATCTCCACCGGCGTCTACCGGTATCCGCTCGACGAAGCGGCGCGGATCGCCCTGCGCACCGTGCGCGACGCCGAGACCGATGTCGACGAGGTGCGGTTCGTGCTCTTCGACGCGAAGTCCTTGGCAGCCTTCGAAACCGCCTACGACGAGGTCTTCGGCAGGTGACCACCCGTGTGCGTTTTGTGCTGCTATAGCAGCACCCGGACGCCCAGGGCCTCGCCGTGATCGATCCGCACGGTCGCATCGACCGAGGTGAC
>NZ_JBFAKG010000207.1:0-3656 GCF_040655595.1 Saccharopolyspora sp. NPDC050389 | reverse complement strand
ACCCACGGGTCGAGCCCTGCTCCTGGTGGCAACCCACCCTCGGGTTCCCAATGAGGAACCTTCACTCGCGCTGAACCCACGGGACTCGAGGGGTCGCCGGAGTACTCGCCGAAAAACGGGCGGATATGCCTCGCTAGGCTCCTGAACTGGTGATCTTCGGGTTCTAGCGGGAGGTTCTGGGTTGGCCACGCAGGTGTTCACCGACGAGGAGCTGGAGGGCCTGCGGAGGTTCCCGGAGATCGGCCAGGAGGAGCTGTTCCGGTTTTTCACGTTGACCCCAGCGGATGTGGCGTTCATCGACCCTGGCCGGGGGCGAGGGCCGGCGGACCGGCTGGGGCTCGCCGCTGCTCTGTGTTCGCTGCCGTGGCTCGGGCTCGTCCCGGATGACGTGGCCTCGGCGCCGCGAGCAGCGGTGGCGCGTCTGGCGGAGCAGCTGGGGGTGGACCCGGATGCGATCCGTTCGTACGGGCGCCGGGCGAAGACTCGGACGGACCATCTGCGGCGGGTGGCGCAATATCTGGGGTGGCGGCCGGCGGGTGCGCTGGAGTTGAAGGAGCTGGACGAGTTCCTGCTGGCGCGGGCGATGGAGCACGATTCGCCGACGTTGCTGTTCCGGCTGGCGTGTGAGTACCTGATCTCGGCGAAGGTGATCCGCCCGGGCCCGGTGACGGTGGTGGAGCGGGTCGCGCACGCCCGCGAGGTGGCGCGGCAGGAGACGTTCGACCGGCTGGCGCACGAGTTCACCGATGAGCGCCGCGCCGCGCTGGACTGGCTGCTGGTGACCGATCCGGAGATCGGGATGACACGGCTGCGGTGGCTAGGTAAGGGCCCGGTGGAGGCCTCGCCCGCGGCAGTGAAAGCCGAGATCACGAAGCTGGAGTTCCTGCGTGGTATGGACGCGCACACCTTGGATTTGTCGGTGCTGCCCGCGGAGCGACGGCGGTTTCTGGCCACGATGGGCCGCCGGCTGACCGCGCAGGCGTTGACCCGCCGCGAGCCGGAGCGGCGGTACCCGATCCTGCTGACCCTGGTGGCGCAGTCGGCGACCGAGGTGCTGGATGAGGTGGTGCAGCTGTTCGACCAGGCCATCTCGGCGCGGGAAAGCAAGGCGGGGCACAAGATGCGCGATGCGCTGGCCGAACGTGCGAAGTCCGGGGAGGGCCGCCAGGAGCTGCTGAACGATTTGCTGGAGATCATCTTTGATGTAGGGCTCGGTGACGAAGAGATTGGTGGGTTGATCAGGGGCGAGCGGATCGGGTGGCCGCGGCTGCGTGCGGCGCGGGAACAGGCCGCACCTCCGTTACCGCGGGATCACGGGCATCTGGCTGTGCTGGACGGCTCTTATGGGTATTTGCGGCAGTTCACCCCGCAGGTGCTGGAGAGTGTGCGGTTCGCCGGTGGTACGGCAGCGAGCGGGAGCTCAACGCCACCGGCGCTCGCAAGGTCCCAGACCATGCGCCGACCGGTTTCGTTCCGGCCCGCTGGCGCGGCTACCTGGATCAGGCGGCGAAGGACGGCAGCACGAGCGCGTACCGGCATTACTGGGAGTTGTGCACCCTGCTGGCACTGCGCGACGGGCTGCGGACCGGAGACGTGTTCGTGCCGGGCTCGCGCCGCTACTCCGACCCGGCGGCCTACCTGCTGACCCCGGGCAAGTGGGCTGACCAGAGGGTGGAGTTCTGCCGGCTGGTCGGCAAACCGGCCGACGCTGCGAAGGGCCTGGCCGAGGTCGAAGACGAGTTGCACACCGCGATGGGTGAGCTGGAAGCCACCCTCGCCACTGGTGACGGGCCGGTTCGTCTGGACGACGCGGGCGATCTGGTGATCTCGCCGTTGTCGGCGGAGGACATCCCGGCCGAGGCGGTGGCGCTGAAGGCGGAGCTGACCGAGATGCTGCCGTTCGCGCCGATCGTGTCGCTGCTGATCGAGATGGACAAGCGCACCGGGTTCCTGGACTGCTTCACCCACGCCGGGGGCAAGCAGACCCGCAGCCCGGAATTGAAGCGGAACCTGATCGCGGTGCTGCTCGCACATTCCACCAACCTCGGGCTGACCCGCATGGCCGATGCCTGCGGGATCTCCTACGACATCCTGGCCTGGACCGCTGAGTGGTACGTGCGGGAGGAGACGCTGCAGGCGGCGAACCTGGCGCTGATCAGCTACCACCAGAAGCTGCCGCTGACCGCAGTCCTCGGCTCCGGCACTCTGTCCTCATCGGATGGCCAGCGGTTTCCCACTCGTGGAAAGTCGGTTACGGCAAGGGCGTTGAGCCGGTATTTCGCGTCGGAGGGGCTGTCGACGTACACGCATGTGACCGACCAGCACACCACCTACGGCACGAAGGTCATCGTCGCGACTAAGCGCGAGGCGCATTACGTGCTGGATGAGATTCTCGGCAACGCCACCGACATTCCCATCACCGAGCACGCCACCGACACGCACGGCGTGACGCTGGTGAATTTCGGCCTGTTCGACCTGCTGGGGTTGCAGCTCTCGCCGCGTATCCGGGACCTGGGCAAGATCACCTTGTACCGGACCGGGCCGAAAACGCAGGTGGAGGCCAACTTCCCCCTGGCCGGGCCGTTGCTGACCCGGCGGTGCAACCTCGAACTCATCGCCGGCCACTGGGACGACCTGCTCCGCCTTGCCGGGTCGTTGAAGTTCGGGCACGCCACCGCTTCGCTGCTGGTCGGCAAGCTCTCGGCGTCGAACCGGCAAAACGCCCTAGCCGCGGCGCTGAAGGAATATGGGGCACTACGCAGAACGGTCTACGCCGCACGGTATTTGTCGGACCCGGGGTATCGCCGCAAGATCTCCCGGCAACTCAACAAGGGCGAGTCGCTGCACGCGCTCAAGCGGGACCTGCTGTACGCGCACGAAGGCGCGGTCCGCGCCCGTCACCTGGAGCAGCAGACCGAGCAGGCATGGTGCCTGCCCCTGACTACCAACGCCGTGGTGACCTGGACGACCGAGTACTACGGGCTCGCGGTGGAATCGATGCGGGCGGCCGGGCGGCGCATCGATGACGAGGTCCTGGCCCACATTTCACCGGCGCACAGCGAGAACATCAACTTCTTTGGAGCCATCGAAGTCGACATCGAAGGCGAGCTCGCCCAGCTCGGCCCGACTGGCTACCGGCCGCTGCGGGTACGCGACACGCTGTTCTAGGATCCCCAGGCCATCGAGTTGTGCGACGGGTTCTCCCCGCACGACTTCATCGGGCTCGGCGAGCTGGACCAAGATGCGCTGGTGGCGCAGTACGAGGCGAGGCACGTCATGGCTGGCGGCGACCAAAACCCTTGCCGCGAACGGGGAATCGTCACCAGCGAGCAGGGCATGATCGGTTGCACGTTACCCGAGATAAGCAGATTGTTGATCAACCTGGTCCACCGCTACCCGCCCGACCCCGAACATGTCTGGTGCTACCGACGACGCGGCCACCCCCTCACCTAAAGTCGTTGCAGTATTAACGTTTGACCGCCTGGAGCAGCTGGAACGTCACCGCGACGTGGCCTGAGTGGCGGGCCTCACCCCGGTATTCGGTGAACTCAAGCCCCAACTCGGCGGCGATTCGGTCGAGCCACACGCGGTCGCCGAGGCTATTGAAGCCCAGCAACAACACCCCACCGGGCGTGAGCCGCTGCATGCCCTCCGCC
>NZ_JBFAKG010000206.1:0-3809 GCF_040655595.1 Saccharopolyspora sp. NPDC050389 | reverse complement strand
CTCTTGAGGCGTTCGGTGACGAAGTCGGAGAGCAGGCCCATCCGGCTGCCTTCGGTGCGCATCCGCTGCACGGCGGTCCGTTGCCGCCGCAATTCGGCCGGTCGTTAAGGACGGTGTCATGAGCCGCCATTAGGGCTGAATGGCCTGGTCAGACCTCGTTGCCGTGCTACTGCTCAAAGATGGTTTCGACGACGGTGGCTTGTTCGGCTTTCCCGGCTCGGAAGTACCGGGATGAGGTCTCGACGGAGGCGTGGCCGGGCAAGGCTTGGACCTGTGCGGGGTCGGCGCCGCCTTGGCGGAGACGGGTGGCGTAGGTGTGGCGTAGCCGGTGGGGGCGAAGGCCTTTGATCCCGGCGGCTTCGCCGACGGCGAGGACGACCTGGGTGATGCCGGAGATGGTCAGCCTGCCGCGTTGCCCGGTCCACAGTGGGCCGGGGTGGTTTCCACGTTCGGCGATCCAGGCGGACAGGCGCTGGCGCGCGACGGCGGGCAGCGGGACGTTGTGGACTTCGTCGCCCTTGCCGTGCAGGCGGATGCTGCCGGTTCGGGCTGTGATAGCGACGTCGTCGAGGTCGAGCCGTTCGCACTCTTCGAGTCGGGCGCCGGCGTAGAGCAGGACCGCGATGATGGCCGCGTCCCGCGCGCCGCGGCGCAGCGAGGCGCGTTCGACCTTGCCCTGCTGCGCGGGGCTGAGTGCGTCCGGTTCGCCGGGGCGCGGCACGCGGACCCGTTTGACGGTGATCCGCAGTTGCGGACCGTGCTCGTAGAGCAGGGTCACCGCGGCGAGCGCTTGGTTGATCGAGGACGGGCTGGCCTTTGCCGAGCGCATGAGGTGCTTGCGCCAGGCGGTGACCGCGGCCTCGGCGCCGACGACGTCGGCGAACGCGTCCGGATGCTTCGCGGCGTTCCTTCAGGGATGGCGTGTGGCGCCACACTTCCCCCGAGATAGCACGGGCGAACGGGCGGCATCCCGGTATTCGTGCAAGCCAGGGACCCTGACTTGGGGATCACACCATAGGTCGTGATCCCCAAGCTGGACATCGGGTTTGCGTCAGCGTCGAGTGGTCTCCAGCCGCAGCCGCTCCACGGGCGTCACATGCTGCACGGGGTCTTCGAGATGTTCGCCGCCGAGGTAGCGGCGGAAGAAGGTGGACAGATAGGCATCGCCTACCTCCCGCTGCTGGTCCTGGGTGAGCTGCTTCTGCTCGGTGTACTTGCCGTCGTTGCTGTAGCACTGCCCCGCTGGCGGCGCCGGTTTGTCCTTGGGCTCGTAGTTCTTGGCGTCGTCGAATGATCCGGGCCCGTTCGACCAGGTGGTGTTGTAGAAGTTGTGATTGGCGCCGTGAATGAGATACCCACCGGCCGGCGCGGTGTGCCGCACCGTGGTGTGCAGGAGTTCACTGCCCGCAGTGCGGGTATCCCAGTCGCAGGTACCCATGATCACGGTGTAGGGAATATCGGTGATCCAGTTTCCGGTGCTGCCGTCCGGTGTGTAGGCGGTCGCGGGCGCCAGGGCCGCTACCGCGCGGATCGTAACCCCTTCCGGCCACGCCTTCCGCTGCTGGTGGCTGGCCTGCTGGATGACGGCGGCGCCGCCCCGCGAATGGCCCATGGTGCCCACCTTGGTCATGTCGACCCGGTGGGTGAAGTCGGCCGGGAGCTTTCCGGCCAGCGCGCCGGTGCCCGAGGCCGACAACCGCTGCCACAGTTCCAGGTGCTTGTTCATCAGCGCCGCGCGGTCGGCGACCTGGTCGTTGCTGTGCTGGCCGTTGATCCCGTTGCTGCTGATCGAGACGACGATGTAGCCGTGGCCGGCCAATTCCCGACCGAGATCGCGGTACCCGCGTTCGCTGTGCAACTGCCGGGTTCCCGGCGGGCACGGCCAGTCGAACGACGCGGTGCCCGAGGCGTCCGCGCAGGTCTTGAACAAGCCGTGGACGAGCATGATCAGCGGACGCCTAACGTCGCCGAGATCGTGCGGGTAGTACACCTCGCCCTGCAATTCCACCGGTAGTGGCGAGTTCGGCACCGTGAACGCCGCGTCACCGAGGTTGTAGTCGGCGATGTCCACAGTGGAACCGGGTTGGGCTGTCGCGGTCGCCGTACTGGTCAGGGCGAGCGCCAGCGCCGCCAGCAGTGTTCGAGTTCGGATCATGAAGCCGATGATGCCCGATGATTGTGATGATCCTGTTCAGAAACCGGGCGGTGAGCAGGAGAATCGCCAGGTCCCACTCGCGGCGCAGGATGCGGCACACGTCGAGGCCGTCCACCCTCGGCAGCAGCATCACGTCGAGCACCACCAGATCCGGCAACTGCCCCCGAGCCGTGTCGATCGCCGCGCGACCGGTCGTGTGTCACGACCACCGTGTGGTGCTCGCGTTCCAGATAGCGGCGAATCAGCTCCGCCTGTTTTTCGTCATCCTCGGCCAGCAGGATATGCGCACACACCGTGATCGTAATGAAGATCGACGAAACGCGGAGATCACCGGCTCCTTACCAGGCCTTAACAACTTCCTCACAACCCGGTGACACCGTGGGCCGCATGAAGGTCCACGTAACACGACGGCCGCGCATTTTCGTGCTGCTCCTCGTCATGATGGCGCTCGCCGGCTGCGGCCAGGCCCGAACCGGCGCCGACGCGTCCGCGACTGGGACACCTCCCGCGACGGCGTCCACCACGACGACGACCGCACCGCACGCTCCGCCGGTCGGCTACCAGCCGTCGGGGCCGGAGCGGACCCGCACGACCACCCTCGGTTACCAGGTCAACACGTGCGTACCCGTCGAACACGACCCGGGCACGTTCACCCTGACCACCGCCGACGGTGTGCACCTGTCGGCCCTCGAGCTCGGCACCGGCGAACGCGGCGTCCTGCTCGCCCACGAACAGGGGTACAACATCTGCTCCTGGCTGTCCCTCGGCGAAGAGCTCGCCGCCGCCGGGTACCACGTCATGCTCTTCGAATACCGCAATCACGGCGCCTCCGAACGGGCCACCCCCAACACCCACATCGACCGCGACGCCTCGGCCGCACTCGCGGAACTCCACCGCCGTGGCGCCGATCGCGTGCTGATCGCCGGAGCGTCCTGTGGCGGGACGTCCAGCGCCGTCGTCGCCGCCACCGAGCCACGACTGGCCGGCCTGCTGCTCCTGTCTTCCCCGGCGCATTGCCTCGGGGAAGACGGTGAGACCGCGGTACGGTCGATCACCCGGCCGTCCCTGTTCGCGGTCTCGCCAGGCGACTACAGCGGCAACATGATCAAAGAGGTCAGGACCCTGCACGCGGCCTCGGCCGCGGGGGACAAGCACCTCGAGATCGTGCCCGGCGGACGCCACGGCACCGACATGCTCAGACATAACCAGCCCGAACGCCTCCACCAGCTGGTCCGCGACTTCATTGACTCCGCGTTCCGCCAGTGACCCAAGTGCGGCCGACGGGACAACTGCTCCAGCACCAGATCCTGCAGCTGATGACGGGTTCCCTTCAAGACGTTCACCAGGATCGCGCGAGCCAGTTCCTCGGCGACTCGCCGTGTGGTCGGCCCGTGCGGGAACCACCGCCGACACCACGCGCACCGGCCGCGTCATCGCCCATCACTGTGCCCGTCCTGGAACAGCTCCTCCCGAGCCGCGGCCTGACTGATCCAACGGGGACTACTGACGTTCGTGATCTAGGGTGACGGTCGTGTGTGATCATGACTGACTGTGTCGGCGATCAAGCAGGGTGTGCCGGTTCGTCGGGATCGGGCCGCGATGGAGTCGGTGCGGCTGGCCGCGGCCGAGTTGTTCGAACAGGGCTACTCGCAGG
>NZ_JBFAKG010000205.1:0-4133 GCF_040655595.1 Saccharopolyspora sp. NPDC050389 | reverse complement strand
GCTGGTGTTGACCTGTCAAACGTCGGTGAGCAGGCGGTGGGCTGGTGGCCCGATTTCGCTGCGGGAGCCGACGGCTCGATCGGCGACGTGCCCGCTGTCGTTGATCCGTCCATAACGGACACTGCGGTGGTGCCGTGGCCTAGCCTCACCAACGACCACCGGGCCGGTTCCGCAGGCGCTGACCTGTTCGAGACTCGGGACGAGGCTGTTCAGTCGGCGGTGGTGGGTGGGTGGCCGGTGGAGTTGAGTGGTGACCTGCTCGAGGTTGTGCGGTCTGCGATGCGGAAGGTCCGGCAGCAAGCACAGCCGCGGGAGAATGTGGTGGTGACGGCGGAGGATGCGCGCCGCGGGTATGCGCTGTGGCGGAGGGCCCGGCACGAATACCCGGAGTGGGCTCGGCGTCCGGTGCCGACGCATTCCACGAGTCTGGCTGAGGAAGTGGCCTGGGTCGAGGTGCAGGTGCGTAACGGTCATGGCCGGCCGCTGATTCCGGGCCTGCGTGGTGGCGCACCCAGTACGTCCCGTGCCGCTAATCCGTCTGCTTCAGCATCGTCTGGTAGTCGGGCGCGCACCGGTGATCACGCGGAGTCCCTGGTGGTGCCGGAGGGGGTGCGGAAGCGCATTGTTGAGTGGCGCCCGCAGCCCGGCGGGGCGCGGAAACTGCGGGAGTTCCTGCTCGGCCTCAGATGGGACGATGGCCAACAGCGCGACCGGCAGCTGCCCCTTGACCAAGACAAGTCTGGCCGATTTTTCTCTGCGGTTACGCAGGAGCTGGTGCGGGACTGGGTACTGCGACTGCACGGACAGATGAGCATCCGGAAAGTGGCGGAGCTGTCCGGCGGCCTGGTTTCCCAGGCGACCGTGTCGCGGTGTTGGCAGGTGATGGCTACGCCACCGCTGGTGGTGCCGGAGGGGGTGCGCAAGCGCATTGTTGAGTGGCGCCCGCAGCCCGGCGGGGCGCGGAAACTGCGGGAGTTCCTGCTCGGCCTCAGATGGGACGATGGCCAACAGCGCGACCGGCAGCTGCCCCTTGACCAAGACAAGTCTGGCCGATTCTTCTCTGCGGTTACGCAGGAGCTGGTGCGGGACTGGGTATTGCAACTGCACGGACAGCACGGATCGATGGGCCTCCGGGAAGTGGTGGAGTTGTCCGGCGGCCTTGTTTCCGAGTCGACCGTGTCGCGGTTGTGGAAGAAAGAGAGAGCAGGGCGCAAACCTCATGTTTCTTCGGGCAGTGGCCGGCACACGCTGGAGCCGCCGCGGAAACGGGTGAGGACGGATTCCGTTGGTCCGGAGGGTGACGATGCCGGTATGGATGATGCCGCTTTGGTGGTGCCGGGCGGCGGCAGGAACGAGGACATTTCCAGGCTGACCCAGCTCGCGTACGCCTCTAGTGGTTTGTGGGGGACGCCCGAGCAGCGGGCGACGGCGAGGGGGTGGGGGCTGGAAATCCGCGATGTCGGAGCTGATGGTGACTGTTTCTACCGGTCGGTCCTGGATTCAGTGCCGGAGGGTGTATGGGGGGCCCGGCTTGACCAGTTCGGTTATGAACGGTCCGTGGAGGGGTTGCGCGACGCGCTCGCCGACAATTATCTGCAAAGATTCGTTGCCAGCACCGACGCTGAGCGGGCCTCGCTGCAGATCGTCGCGGACGACATTCGCGCACCTCGGAGTTGGAGCAATGTTGGTGGTGATGTTGCTCCTCAGCTCGTTGCCGATTTGCTGGGCGTCAACATTGTGGTGATTGTCCCCGATGGTCGCCTGTCTACCCAGGGTGTCGAGCAGTATGGCACCAGGGAGACCTACTGCATCGTCTACAACGGCACGGACCACTACATGGCCACCCGGCGATTGGAAGACACCCACGCTGCCGGAGGATCACGAGACCTCGTGGCGCCGCAACCTGTTTCCGGTCATGCCGGTCTGGGCGAAGGGGGTGTGTCGGATGTCGCTGTGACGGATCCGAACGCTGTGTCAGGTGCCGGCTCGGACACTCGTTCCGACGCGCCGGATCCGGTTTTTCAGTGGATCCCCGAGGGTGGTTTGGGGGAGGCGGATTCGGGTGCGGTCTTGGGGTCTGAGCGAGCGATTCCGGAGCACTCGGTAGTGGATCCGGGTGCGGTGGACTCCGGCCTGACCGACTTTGACCTGACCGAGCGTTACCTGATCGGCCTTGACCTGCCCGGCTTTGACCTGGCTGGTGTTGACCTGTCGAACGTCGGTGAGCAGGCGGCGGGGTGGTGGCCCGATTTCGCTGAGGGAGCGGGCGGCTGGTTCGCGTTTGATCAGTCCATAACGGACATGGAAGTGGTGCCGTCTGGTAGTCGGGCGCGCACTGGTGATCACGCGAATACCGGTGAACACGCAGCCGTGGGGTGGGGCGGGTCTCTGGTGGTGTCGGAGGGAGTGCGAGAGCGGATCACCCTGTGGCGCCCACAGCCCGGCTGGCCGCAGACATTGCGGGAGTTTCTGCTGGACGTGGAGTTGGACGGTGGCCAGAGGCTGCCCCTTGGCAAGGATAAGAAGGGCCGCTTTGCCTGTCCGGTCACGGAGGGGCTGGTGAAGGCGTGGGTCCAGGGTTTGCGCTGGCAGACCAACGAAGCCGACGGATTCGCCCACACCCTGGAGACTGTGGCGGCGCTGTCCGGCGGGCTGGCTGGCAGCGGCACTGTGTGGAAGTGGTGGGGGAAGGTGGTCCCGCCGGTGGTGCCGGAGGAGGTGCGGAAGCGGATCACCGAGTGGCGCCCACAGACTGGCCACGGACCGCAGACACTGCGGGAGTTTCTACTGGACGTGGAGCTGGAGGGTGGCCAGAGGCTGCCCCTTGCCCGCGACAAGAATGGCCGCTTTGGCTGTCCGGTCACGCAGGGGCTGGTGAAGGCGTGGGTCCAGGGTCTGCGCTGGCAGACCAACGAAGCCGACGGATTCGCCCACACCCTAGAGACTGTGGCGGCGCTGTCCGGCGGACTCACTGGCAGCGGCACTGTGTGGAAGTGGTGGGGGAAGGTGGCCCCGCCAGTGGTGCCGGAGGAGGTGCGGAAGCGGATCATCGAGTGGCGCCCACAGCCCGGCGGACCGCAGACACTGCGGGAGTTTCTACTGGACGTGGAGCTGGACGGTGGCCAGAGGCTGCCCCTTGGCAAGGACAAGAAAGGTCACTTTGCCTGTCCGGTCACGGAGGGGCTGGTGAAGGCGTGGGCCCAGGGCCGGGGGCCGTCCGGCGCGGATGCTGTGGATGCTCTAACCGGTGGCTCGGTGTCGGGCGTTGTGGGCGTGCGGCCCGGCGAGGAGGTTGGTGACGACGACTCGCTGTTCGCGGGTCCGGTGCCACGCGCTGCTGCTGTCGCTCAGGCCGGACTGCCGGCTGACTTGCGTGAGGGAATCTTTAACACGTTTGATGTGGACGAGACACAGTTGCACCCCATGGACGTGGAGCGTGTTGTGGAGTACGGGAGGCAGTTGGGCGAAGTGATTGCGGGGCTGGTTGCGGGGTCGGGGCCGGAGGCGGAGTTGCCGGACATCCGGATCACGGTTCGGGCGAATGTCAAAGGTGATAGGAGGCCGAAGCCGCCGCGTGGGTCGCTGCCGGGTGCGCTGCAGCCGACGGTGGAGGAGCGGACCCGGGGCTGTATCAGAGGTCTGCTGGACCAGGGGATGAAGCACCGTCCGTCGCACGGTGAGGGCGAGGCCGATGGGGACGGTGGGCGCGGCGTCAACGAGGAACTCGCGGCCGCCCTGGAACGTCTGCCGGTGACCTGGTCCTGGGCTAGTCTCACAAGAAAACGCGGCGAAGACCCCGACTTTCCCCTCGAGCCCAACTTCGAAATCTTGTCTGTCGGCGGTCTGTCGGGCCGGACTGCGGACTACTACCGCAGCGCCCGTCGGCTGACGTTCAATGGCAATCGATTGTCGGCCGCCGATGAGCAGCGGTTGTTCTGGCGGCTGGAGGGTTTCGTCGGTCGGTTTGTCGCGAGTCCGCATGATGCGCGTCCCACGCTGAACGTCGAGATTCTTCAGAACTCGCAGGATCGTGAGGATCGTGAGGAGTGGGTCAAGGAACTACGGGACCGTGCTCTGAACGAGGTATATGAGGGACTTCGGCCGCGGTACGGGTTACTCTCGCTCGCCGAGCT
>NZ_JBFAKG010000204.1:0-4309 GCF_040655595.1 Saccharopolyspora sp. NPDC050389 | reverse complement strand
TTGCGGCCGCCCCTTCGGGGGTGAACGGCTTGACATCCGGCCCGCAGCCCCGGTTCGGCTTTCTATCGCGGGGATGGCCCGGTGTGGTCTGGCACGTTGGCGTCTTGCGTTGCGGGGCGGCGGTTTCCGGCTCGGCTGGGGCTGGTGGCGGTTCGGTTTCGGGTTGATCCGTCGCGGTTTTGGTTCGTGGTCGGCTTTCTTTGGTGGGTTGCCGGAGTCGTTGTGGGGCGGTTATTCATCGGGGGCGCTTCGGCGTGTGGTGATCGCGTCGGGTTCGGGGGTGGGTCGTGCGTACTTTGGATCGCTATGGCGGATCAAAGTGGGTCTTCGAACTTAACCGTGCCCGGTGGGCACGGTCCGCTGTCAGGGTCTTGACGGGTGCAGAACGCCCGTGACGCTCTGTGATTCTTCGAGTTGCGACGCTTGAAGGATCACGTGAAGGGCCACGGGCTTGTCCAACGATACGACGCGGCTGTTCGGCTTGGTCGGGGTGGAGGTGGTCGGCGTCGAGGTCGGCGCCGACGACATTCCGATGCTGGCCCTGGTCACCTGCGATGAGCAGGCCCGATGCTGTCCCGACTGTGGGGTGCGGTCCGGGCGGCCGCACTCCTGGGTACGCACTCGTCCGCGGGACCTGCCCGTGGCCGGGCGGCGAACCGGTCTGACCTGGACCAAGCGCCGATGGCGGTGCGTCAACGAGCAGTGCCGGCGCAAGACGTTCACCGAGGCGCTGCCGTCGATCCCACCGCGGTCGCGGTTGACGTCGCGGCTGCGTACCTCGGTCGGGGAAGCGGTCGCCGACCGCGGACGGACGGTGGTGCAGGCCGCGCGCGACTTCGAGGTGTCGTGGCCGGTGGCGAACACCGCGTTCACGGCCGCGGCCGAGGCTGCGCTGCCGAAGGACACGCCGCCGGTGACGCACCTGGGGATCGACGAGACCCGACGCGGGAAGGCGAAGTTCCGCCTGGTCGAGGCGCCCGACGGCGGTGAGATCTGGGAAGTCGTCGCCGACCGGTGGCATGTCGGGCTGGTTGACCTGGTCGGCGGTGCCGGGCTGCTGGGGCAGGTCGAGGGCCGCACCGCGGCGAGTGTGTCGGCGTGGATCGGCGCCCAGACTCGCCAGTGGCGGGCCGGGGTCCAGGTGGTCGCGATCGACATGTGCACCGTGTTCAAAGCCGCGGTGCGCGACTCGCTGCCGCACGTCAGCACGTGGTGGCCGCAGATCCTCGCCGCGATCACGACCGGCGTCACCAACGCCGCCTCCGAAGGGATCAACAGGGCGATCAAAACCGACGCCGTTCATCTTTACGCGAACGCGTTGTAAGTCAAGTATCGCCGAACCCTGATCGGGAGATGCATAAAGGATTCATATAAATCTGCTATGCTTCAGGCATGAGTCGCCGAGACGCCGCGCACGGCGCTTCCGATGCCATCGGGTCAGCCCTCTACGGTCTGGCCACCAGGGCCGTGAGACGCCTTCCCCGCGACATGAGCCTGACGTCCGCCGCCACCTTGGCCACCCTGGACAAGGCCGGCCCGCGACGGATCACCGATCTGGCGGTGGCCGAGGGCGTCACCCAGCCCGCGATGACCGTCCTGGTCCGGGTGATGGAGGAATCCGGGCTGGTCGAGCGGAAGGGCGATCCGTCCGACAAGCGGGTCACGCTGGTGTGCCTGACCGAGGCCGGCGCGTCGTACGTCCGGACGCGACGCCAGGCGGGCGTCGACGCGTACGCGCGGTTGATCGACGAACTCACCGGTGACGAGGTCGAGGCCTTGGCAGCAGCCCTTCCGGCGCTGCTGCATCTGGCGGAGCTCGAAAGCCACGCCCGAGAGGAGTCGGACCGGTGACCGCGGCCCAGGCTCATGACCAGCCCATGAGCACTGCCCTGATACGTTCCGAGGCACGTCTGCTGGTCCCCGCCCTGATGTTCATCGCCCTGGTCGTGGCGGCGGTCGCCAGCCTCGGGACGCCGCTCATCACCAGCGTGGCGACCACGTTCCACGTCTCCCTCGACAGCGCGCAGTGGACGCTGACCATCGCCCTGCTCAGCGGCGCCGTCGCCACACCCGTCCTCGGCCGGCTCGGAGCCGGTCCGCACCGGCGGGCCACGATTCTCGCCACGCTGGCGATCGTCGTCGTCGGCAGCGCGCTCACCGTGCTGCCGCTGCCGTTCGCCTGGCTGCTCGTGGGCAGAGCGGCCCAAGGCGTCGGACTCGGTCTCACGGCGCTGATGATGGGCGTGGCCCGCGACCATCTTCCCGAGGAGCGCAGCGCGGCCACGATCGCCCTGATCTCAGTGGTCTCCATCATCGGAGCCGGCGTCGGCTACCCGCTGGCCGCGCTGCTCGCCGAGTTCGGCGGACTGCGGGCCGCCTACGGCCTCGGCCTGCTCGTCACCGCCATCGCCTTCGTGACCGCGTGGCGCTCCATGCCCGCAGCTCCCGAAGGCCGCTCCGCTCACGTGAACGTGGCCGGTGCGCTCGTCCTGGCGGGTGGACTACTCCTCGTCCTGTTCCTGGCCGGCGAGAGGAGCCTGTGGAGCCGACACCTCGCCGTGGCGGTGACCCTTGCCGTCGCCGCCGTACTCCTGCTCTGCGTCTGGACCGTTTCCGAACTGCGAACCAAGACGCCCCTGGTCGACGTCCGGGCGGTACGGCACCCGGCGGTCGCCGGGGCGAACATCGCCATGTTCGTCGGCGGGAGCGGCATGTACCTCCTGCTCACGCTCATCACCCGCTACGCGCAGACGCCGCACAGCGCCGGCTACGGCTTCGGACTGACCACCTTCGTGGCAGGGCTGGTCCTCATCCCGTTCTCCGTGCTGGGGTTCGTCGCCGGCAAGCTCACGCCGCGGGTCCGCGAACGGATCGACGGCCCCCTGCTCCTGGCCGGCAGCGCCGCCATCGTCGGCGGCGGGTTCGTCCTGTTCGCCACCGCCCGGTCCAACCTGGCCGAACTGCTCGCGGCCATGGGCGTGCTGGGCTTCGGCGTCGGCAGCTTCTCGGCCGCCATGCCCGGCGTCATCCTGGCCGTCACCCCCAAGAGCGAGACGTCGAGCGCCATGAGCTTCAACTACGTCGTCCGCAGCGTCGGGTACTCCCTGGGCAGCGCCATCGGCGGTCTGGTCCTGGCCGCCGGCACCGCCACGGGCCGCCTCTTCCCGAACGACGACGCCTTCACGACCGCGGCGCTGGTCGGCGTCGCCGCGATGGCGATCACGACGATGGCCAGCCTCGCCCTCGCCCGCCGACGCTCACCCGAGACCAATCCGATCACAGCCCCAGTCGGTGTGCCGGGCCTGGGCCGGTCGAGTTGAACCGGAAGCTGAGGATCGAAGCCGTCCGACTTCGACGCCGTCTCCGTCGGCTCGCTGACCCACAGCGCGCCGGCCATGGATCTGAGCATGCTTCTGAGCATCAATTCCGAACACAGGAGGTACCGTGGTCAAGGGCTATTGGGTCAGCGCCTACCGCACCATTGCGGACCCCGAGAAGCTGGCTGCCTACAACAAGCTGGCTGGTCCAGCCGTCGAGGCCGCGGGCGGGCGGCTGCTCGCCCGCGGCAGCCGGGTCGTCGCACACGACGCCGGAATCGCCGAGCGCACCGTCCTGATCGAGTTCGACAGCTTCGAACAGGCGGTCGCCGCACATGCGAGTGCGGCCTACCAGGAGGCGCTGGCCGCACTTGCTGACGGCGTCGAGCGCGACTTCCGCATCATCGAAGGCCTCGACTGACGATCGAGGCTGCGTCGGCGACGAACACGAAGCCGTATCAAAGTGCTCACGAGTCACGGCGCAGCGGTCGATCGCGGCCGACGATGGGGGCGTTGCGGGTTCGGCGCGCTGGCGTTTGTGTTGACGCGGCGGGGTTTTCGTGAACGGTGGTGGGTGTTTCACCTGATCAAGCGACCTTAAAAAACGTGCGAACGCGTGTTCGAGTCAGGGATAATTGTGGCATGCCGCCGTTGGTGAATGCCCAGGACTCGACCGCGGAGGCGATGCCCTCACAGTTGGTGGTGTCATGCTCCGATGCCGAACTCACCGCCCGCATCCAAAGCTTGGAACAAGAGATGCGGGTGTTGATGTGGGAGCAGTTGCAGTACATCGCCGAAGCCGACCACCGGGGCATCCACGCCGAGACCGGTTCCCGGTCGCTGCAAGTCTGGTTGCAAGGGCTGCTCAACATCGATGCTCGTGACGCGAAAACCCGGGTGACAGTGGCCCGCAATGTTGAGGACCGGTACACCCTGCACGGCGAGCTCATGCCCGCCGACCTGCCTCACACCGCTGCCGCTTTGTCCGAGGG
>NZ_JBFAKG010000203.1:0-4448 GCF_040655595.1 Saccharopolyspora sp. NPDC050389 | reverse complement strand
TGGCCGATGGCGTGTGCGGTGGCGGTGGGATCGGCGAGTGGGTGAACGGTGACGCCGTTCAGCGGACTCACATAGGGGCCTTCGGGCGCTAGCCACAACACGCCGCATCCGTTGGCGCGCAACCGATCGACGCGGCGCTGCCCTTCTCTGCGAGGGTCATACCGAAACCGGCCGTCTGAGACGATGACCAACAGCCGCGCGGCTCCGGGATGATGGAGGGCCAGAGCTCCGTCGAGGGCGTCGATGGCGCGCGGGATGTCTTCGTAGGTGTCGTCGGTGTCGAACTCGGTCACGCGCGTGGGGGCCGAGTTGGGGTGGGTGATGGCTCGTACGCGGTGCCCGAAGATCACGGTTGCGGAGGAGGCCGGAATCTGGGTGTGGTGGGCGGCGTGGGCGAGGATCCAGGCGGCGGAGGCGACCGGTCCAGCGAAGGCCGCCATGGAGCCGGACACGTCACAGGCGATGCCGAGTCGCAGGGGTGGGCTGGGTGCGATGCGCCGGGTGGTGCGGGTGAACGGTTCGGCGGTCGGGAGCGCTCCGGCGGCGCGCTGGGCGTCGGCGGCGAGTGCGCCGCGCATCCGGAGCCGCCCGGGCGGTATGGGCGAGGTTGTTTTTGTCGTGATGCGGTCGCGGATTCCGGCGGTGCTCAGGGCGTGACCGAGGCGGCGTGCGGCAGCGCGCTCGTCTGTTGTGGGGGGCCGTGTCCCTGTGATCTGGGTCCGTCCCGAACGCGGTCCGCCAATCGCGGAGAAGACCTTCCGTGCGGCGTTCGCGGCGTCGTGTTGTGCTTGGCGTTCGGTGTTCGCCGCGTCCGCTTCGGTCGTTGCGGGGTCGGTGGGAGCTTCTTCGGTAGCGACGGCTGCGGCGGTTCTCCGAGCCGCCACGGTGATTGCGCTGGCCAGCAATGACGGAGCTCCGGTCTCGCCCGACGTGGTTTTCTCGCCCGTCGACGTGATCCCAGGTGAGGGGAGGCCCGGGTCGGTCCCGAGAGCTTCACACCAGCGGCGGCCAAGATCGATCATCGGCATCGGCATCGGCATCGGCATCGGCATCGGCATCGGCATCGGCATCGGCATCGGCATCGGCATCGGCATCGGCTTGGGGGCGCCATCGTCGATGACGTGGGCGGCTAGCCACACGTCCCGGAGCGCGTCCAATGTCCGGGTTCCGAGGATTGAATCGACCACGCCGCCGACGACCGCTGTTTCGTTGGGGGTGAGGATTCCGGCGTCGGTGCGGGCCAGGAGTAGGGCGGCGGCTTTCGCGGCGGAGTGCGGCGTCATGTCCGGCGCGCGGGTGGGGTCGTTCGCGTGGGTGTCGGCGAGGATGAGGTTGGTGGCGGAGGCGCGGAGCCAGTGGCGGTCGTCGGGGCGGCGGCGGATCTGGGCGGCCTCGATGCGGGATTCTTCGAGTAGCATCGCGGCCTCCACCGCGCCGGGCGGCGCGTCGCAGGGCGGTTCCCAGATGCTGTGGCGGGCGTGGGCGCATTCGTGGGTGAGCAGGCCCCACGTGGTGGCGTAACGGGCGCGGTCGCCGAGCCGGTCCGGGGTCATGGTGGCGGGATCCACTGTGCCCAGGTGGGTGCCGTCGATTTCGATGGTGGCGTGGTGCGGGAGAAAACAGGCGGGCGCTCCATGTCCGGCACCGGGAGAGATGGTGACCAGGAGGTCTTCGCGGTCGGCGATGACCGGCACCTCGTCGGTGATCGCGGCCGACAGGCGCAGCCAGGCGGCATCACGGGCGGAGTCGAGGTGGGTCTTGTCGACAGTGGTGTCGGTGACCAGGTGAGTACTCATCGGAATCGTCCTTTCAGGACTTTCGGCGTATTCGGAGGATTAGATTCGAGTGCCGAGGGCGAGCGGTTCGATCGCGGTGCCGAACGCGTCGCGCACGGCGGACGCGACGGTTTCCCGGTCCTCGTCCGGCGCGATACCAACGAGGTTCGCAGCGGCGGCGTCCGCGCCGAGTACGGCCGAGATCCGTTCGAATGCGATCAGCTCGCGAAGCTGAGGGGCCCAGCGGATCTCGCCTTTGCGTTGGCGCGTCGCGAGATTCCGCGCCACACGCACCGCGCGGCGGTCGATCTTCAGTTGCTTGGCCAGGTCGAAATCGGTGGACACCTGGATCTGTGCGGAGAATCGCGATGACAGGGCGTCGGTGAGGACCGCGCCGTGTACCCCGGGGTTGTGTCCGGCGACGACGTAGAAGCCGGGCTCGGCGGTCACCACTTCGCCGCCGTTGGCTTTCACCGTGATCTGACGGCGTCCGTCCATGGCCGGGTACACCACGGCCAGGACTGTGGGCGGGATCAGGGTGGCGTCGTCGATGAACAGGCACCGGCCTTCACGCATCGCGGTGACCATTGGCCCGTGGACGAAAACATAACGGCCATCGGGTGTTTGGGTATATTCCCCCACGAAGTCCGCGACCGTCGTGTCACCGTCGCCCTGCACCGTGATCAGGTCGGGGAAGGCTGCCTCGACGACCGAGGTCTTCCCGGTTCCCGGTGGCCCGTACAGCAGGGCCGAGACGCCAGCGGCGCGCAGCTTGCGCAATGCGGTGACATCCGGCAACCCGGACAGCTTCCGGGGGTGGTAGGTCTGCCCGTTCGGGCGAGGCACCGGTCCGGTCACGGGCTCCTCCTCCGGCGGAACCGGAGTCGAGTGCGGGGCCTCTGGTTCTGGTTTTGGTGTGGTGGGTGTGGGTGCGGATTTCCGGGGTCGGCGTGGGGTTGTGGCGGTGCTTGCCGGTGCGCTCGGGGTGGACGCGGCACCGGTGGTCGCGGTCGTTGCCCGGTACCGTAGCGGCGCCTCCGAGGTCCGTTCGGCCTCGCCGCGATCGGCGAGGATCTGCAACGCGTTTCCGACCGCGCCCGACGAGCGACCCAACTCTTTGGCGATCTCGCGCGGCGTGGCTTCCGTTCCCGCGCGAACGGTCAGCCATTCGGCGACGATCCGCCGCAGCTCACCACTACGCAACCGCGCGCCTCCCGTAGCGCCAGGAGTCGTTGGTACGGGCTTTCCTGGCGAACCGGCGGGCGGTGTCACGTGCAATTCCCCTTCCCAAGCGGTAGGCCACACAATCGCCTTCTCCGGTTCAGCGGCGGCATCATCGGATTCGGAGGTTTCGGTGGCAGGGTGGATCGCGGCGATCAGCACGGTAGCTCCCTTGGTGAACATAGCTTCGCCCGGGGCGGTATTTCGGTGATTTCCCGGTTCCCCGGTGATGGCTCAAAGATAGCTCTGTGCCGCGCGCGCTTCAACAAATGACGACCATGTTCGCGGGACTCTTTTTAAATCACCCGATAGGGAGCGTGTAAGAATGGCGCAAATTCGGGTTTGATTTTCCGATTAGGCGCTGACTGCTAGTGCATGAACACGGCGAATAAATGGTTTTGCCTGCGTTAAAAGAGTGCAGGGAAATTGTAATAGTGGCGGGGTTCTCTGTCGGGAACTGAGGGATGGAAGACGAGTTGAGGTCGTTGTGATGTCCTGCGCGGCCGGCTGCCCGCCTCGATGTTTCTCCCGGCCTGTGGCCAGGCCAGTCGGGGATACCTGCGGATCCCCCGTAAGGCCCGCTACGCAGCGCGGGACTGCAGGCGAGCGGGCGGTCGTCTAGGCGCGTCCTCCTGCGGATCCTCCTGGTCATCCTCCCTATGCACCCTCCCTAGCGCCGACGTGGACTCGCGGTCGTGCTGGCCGCACTGGGCATGTCGGGGCCGCGGAGCTGACCGCCGCGGCCCCGCCATTTTGCCTAGTGGGCTTTGTCGTAGGCTTCGACGATCTCCGTAGGAATACGGCCTCGGTCGGACACCTGCTCACCTTGTTCGCGAGCCCACGCGCGGATGGCCTGGTTGCGTTCTTTGCTCGCGGCGTGCTGCGGCGCGGCGGTCGTGACGGCCTTGGCGGTCGTGTGCTTCCGTCCGCCGACCCGGCGTGCGTGCTCCACATAGGGTGTGAGGGTGCCCCGAAGGTCGGCGGCGTTGTCCTGGGACAGGTCGATCGCGTAGCCGACTCCATCTAGTCCGAACTCCACGGTGGCCTCAGCGGGGGTGCCGTCGATGTCGTCGACGAGCTGAACGGTGACTTTCTGGGCCATGTAGTTCCCTCCGGATGTTTCGGTATCTTGAAATGCTGGACGTTGATGCGGAAACGAATTGTAGGACAAGCGCCTGGGCTGAAAACCGCGGAGTGTCGCGTTCTTGTGGTCGCTTCGTCAGGAGGTGTCCTATGGCTGGATGTCGCGGCGGCGATGTCCTATGCTCCGCACCAAGGAGCGCCTGCAGAATTGGCGTCTCTTTGAGAGATTTCGGGACATGTTGTTGAGGTGGTGTTGTGGCTAAGAGCGTGTCTTGTTTGGATCTTGGTGGGGTTTGCGGGCATGATCTTGGTTCGTGGTTGATGAGTTGTCGCGACGGTTGGTGCCCGATGAGCTGTGGGCGTTGGTCG
>NZ_JBFAKG010000202.1:0-4481 GCF_040655595.1 Saccharopolyspora sp. NPDC050389 | reverse complement strand
AACCCGCGACGACATGCATGACGGCTTCCTCCAACTCGCTCACTGCATGATCCTCGCCGCCAAACTCCCCACATCAGCATTCTGAAAGAACCCCTTATAGCGTCAGCTCGTCGGCGTGTCGCATGTGCGCGCACTCGGCAGGGTTCCCAAGCGTCTCGGGCTCCGCCCAGTCCAACGACTTCCAGAAGCAGCGAGCTTCCTCATTGTCGATCGGCGACGTACTCCAGCGGCAGGCGGGCCAGTCGGCCAGCAGCTTGGTGATCACCTGTGTTTCGGCTGCGGGCCGATCTTCAGGACAGCGATGCGAACACGGAGCATCAACCCACACTTCGAGAACAGGCCCGATCGGGCTACGTCCGGAAGCCGACCTGGATCTTTCGAGAACCGCGGCGCTAATATCGCCGCCATGGAGACGAATCCCCGGTTCGGGGATTCCTCCCACTGGCGGGGGTTCAAGTCCCCCCTCGGACACAAAAATGTGGCATACCTGCTACATCTGACGTGCCAGTGTTTGAAGGCACTCCAACACGCTGAATCAGCGTTCCTATGGCTACCCCACCGCGCCTGGCGGGGGTGGTCGATATGACCGGCCCAGTGATCAAGCCGGTAGTTCCCTCCACAGCCCCTGCGCGGCAGGACGGCCCGCCGACCGTAGGGCGCCCCGGGGTCACTGGCACCCGTCGAACGCCTCCCCTTCCTTCCGTCCCAGCACCGCGCGAGCGTGGTCTGGTGTACGGATTGGCGGCGGTCGATGCCAGGGGCCGGGTCGCCGACCAAGCAGTCCTGAGCGCGCTCGGCTGGACACCCGGAACCCGGCTGGCCATCCGCGAAACACACGGCCTCCTGATCATCCACACCGATCCCCATGGCGTGTTCCACGTCACCAAGCAGGGACACCTGCGGCTTCCCGCGCCGGTCCGCCACTGCTGCGGTCTGCGGCCCGGTGACCGGGTCCTGCTGGCCTCAGACCCCGCCCACGGCGTCCTCACCGTGCACCCGCCCGCTGTGCTGGACGATATGATCGCCGACTGCCACGCCAGGCGCCTGGACGGTGATTCCGCGTGACAACTCACCGACCTCGGCCCGCGCACACGTCTCAATCCGATCTGGACGCCGCACGCCTGCTCCTGGACCGCCTGGGACTCTCAGCCCAGGATCTTCTCGCCACACCCGCGGAGCGGCCGCCGGTGCCCACCTTCGCCGACTACATCCCGATCGTCTCCGCAGCCGTCACCGACGGCACCCGCCGCGTCTACAACTCCTATTGGAACCGCATCGAAAACCACTGTCGTGGCGTCTGTTTGTCCCGAAGGGGTGGGGTGATCGGGAAGATCCCCGCCGGGCTCGCACCGGGATGCCTGAGGAGATCGGGCATGTCGAGAAGTGGCGGCTGGCTCTGGAGATCCTCGATGAACTGACCGAGCAGGCACTGGCGCCACCGGTGGTGGTCACCGATGCCGGTTACGGCCAGACCGCCGCGTTCCGACACGGCCTGACCACGCGGGGCATGGACTACGTCGTGGCCGTCCGGGGCGACGAGACCGCTCACCCTGAGGCCGCCGCACCGGTGGCGGCTGCCTACCAGGGACGCGGCCCGCGTCCAGTGCCCCGTTACCGCGAACCAGCGGCCGCGCTGTGCACGATCGCCACCGCCGAGGGCCGCCGCGCGTTCCGTCAGGTCACCTGGCGAAACGGTAGCCAGGGGCCGATGCGCTCGAAGTTCCGAGCGATCACGATCCGCCCCGCCAGCCGGGCCATGACCGATCTCATCCGCGGCGAGAACGGAGGCCGGAACTGGGACGGTGTGCTGCCTGCCGCGACCCTGCTGGTCGAGTGGCCACCCGGAGCAGACGCACCCACCGATTACTGGATCACCAACCTGCCGCCAGATACGCCGATCCGAAAGCTGGTGCGCCTGGCCAAGATCCGCTGGCGAATCGAACACGACTACCGCGAACTCAAACACGGCCTCGGGCTCGACCACTTCGAAGGCCGCACCTGGCGCGGCTGGCACCACCACGTCACTCTCGTCACCGCCGCCCACGCCTTCCTCACCCTCCGGCGGCTGAACCCAAAAGCCCCGACGCCGGCCTGACCCTCTACCAAACCCTGACCCTGCTCCAAGAGGTCTTACTGTGCTGGACCGGCGTTTGCCCCACATGCCAACGAAAAATCCCCAAACGAAAACAAACTTAACGAAGTACTAATAGTGCTCCAGCTCGAATTCTGGGGAGGTTCGGATGCACGCACGGGTACGGGTGACTGCTGGTCGTGAACAACAGGCGGAGCTCCGGTCGCTGGGCGAGTGGTTGCGTCAGGAAGACGACCTGCGCGGCTATGTTTCCCTTGAGCAGCCGACACCTGCGCCGGGCGAGATGGGGGCGCTGTCGGAGGTTCTCGTTGTCGCCCTCAGCACGGGTGGTGCGGTCACCGCACTAGCGCGCTCGGTGTCGGTTTGGCTCCAGCAACGGCATTCCGACGTGACGATCGAGGTCAGCAACTCCGACCGGACCGTCACCCTGGACGCTAGACGGGTTGTCGACGCCGAGGCTCTCGTTCGCGAGGTGCTCAAGCAGCAGGATGGCAAGCCAGAAGGATCCTGAGGTGCGCCTTCCCAACGGCCCGAAATCACGTGCGCTGCTCTTCGGAGCGGGCCGGTTCAACGACGAGCGCCTGCCTGATCTTCCGGCCGTAGAAAACAACCTCGCCGACCTCGCCGAGGTGCTGACGAGCTCGTGGGGCGCAGGACTCAGCTCCCAGCACTGCGTCGTGCTGCCGGATCCCGCTGGCGTGGCCGTACTGGGCACGCACCTGGAGGCTGTCGCCCGACAGGCCGAAGACGTTCTCCTCGTGTACTACGCGGGACACGGTCTTCTAGACCACCGAGGCGAATTGTACCTCTCCCTGCCACAGACCAAACATGATCTGCTGGCATGGACCGGACTTCCGTTCGGCCTGCTGCGCAACGTCCTGGCCAGTTCTGCGGCCAGGAACAGAGTGCTCATCATCGACAGCTGCTTCTCAGGCAGGGCTATTGAGGCGATGTCGGACCCGGTATCAGTTGTCACCGGACAGGTGGAGATCGACGGGACCTACACGCTGACCTCTTCACCGGCCAACTCCGTATCCAACGCGCCCGAAGGAGCCAGGCACACCGCGTTCACCGGCGAAATGCTCAAACTCCTCCGCAACGGCGACCCTCAAGAGCCCGAACTCCTGTCACTCGGCGCGATCTACCGGAATCTGCGCCTGGCTTTACACCACCGCGGCCTGAACCCGCCGCAACACCGAGGGACCGCCACCGCCGACTTGCTGGCACTCGCCCAGAACCGGGCATACGTTCCTCCCACTCCCGCACCCGCTCCATTACCGGAACCGGCAGAACCAACGCGGAAGCCAACGGAATTCAGTCTCAAGACGGAGTCGAAGTGGTGGTGGAAACGCAACAGGGCCAAGACACTGGCCGCAGTCACCTCCCTGATCGTGGTGGCGTCGATGATCGTCGTCGGATCGTGGTGGGCCGGCCGGTGCGCACCCGGGGTCGCCAGGATCGGCGACGAATGCGTCGGTGTCACCGACGGCTTCCGTGCCCCCGGCACTACTGGTACTTCGTTAAGTTGGTCTTAGTTTGGGGAGTTTTCGTTGGCATGTGGGGCAAACGCCGGTCCAGCACAGCAGCACGCGTTGGAGGGTGGCCAGCACCTGATAGAGGCTCAGGCCGGCGTCGGGGCTTTTGGGTTCAGCCGCCGGAGGGTGAGGAAGGCGTGGGCGGCGGTGACGAGGGTGACGTGGTGGTGCCAGCCGCGCCAGGTGCGGCCTTCGAAGTGGTCGAGTCCGAGTCCGTGTTTGAGTTCTCGGTAGTCGTGTTCGATTCGCCAGCGGATCTTGGCCAGGCGCAACAGTTCTCGGATCGGCGGCAGGTTGGTGATCCAGTAGTCGGTGGGAGCGTCGGCTCTGGGTGGCCACTCGACCAGCAGGGTCGCGGCAGGCAGGTGAGTCGGAGTAGCTTGGATGCCGCTGCGAGGACTTCCTCGTCGCCATCGTTGCTGCTCCCCGATCATTCACACAACGTGACACGAATGTACCGGCGCGTGATTCGTTGTCACAACAGGGATCTGTCCAACTACGGTCCGTGTCCCACGATGTGGAGGTCAGGCAATGCCGAAATCCGTTCTGAGATGGCAGGAAGCGTTGGAGCGCAAGGTCGGGATGGACGATGCCGAGCGGCGCAGATGCCTGGCGGCCTTGCTGGAATTCTGCGCCGAGCACCGGGTCGAACCGGACGAATTGCTCGAAAACTGGTTGAAATATCCAGAACTCACAGTGCGTCGCAAATTGGCGCCGGAGGAAGCGCGACCGGTGGCGAACATTCCGGTGGAGAGCTTTCTCATCCACAACGGGGTGAACATCTTCGGTGATCTCGTCTGCCTGCCCGGTAGGCCGGAGGATCTCCGCGACCAAGGGTCCCGGTTCGTCGGCTG
>NZ_JBFAKG010000201.1:0-3167 GCF_040655595.1 Saccharopolyspora sp. NPDC050389 | reverse complement strand
TGTGTTTTCTTGTGTGCTTGGTTGTTGTTTGAGAACTGTATAGTGGGTGCGAGCATCTTTGTGGCAAGTTATGTAGGGCACATGGTGGATGCCTTGGTACCAGGAGCCGATGAAGGACGTGGGAGACTGCGATAGTCCTCGGGGAGTTGTCAACCGAGCTGTGATCCGAGGGTGTCCGAATGGGGTAACCCAGCCCGAGTGATGTCGGGTTACTAGCGCCTGAATATATAGGGTGTTAGGGGGAACGCGGGGAAGTGAAACATCTTAGTACCCGCAGGAAGAGAAAACACTGGTGATTCCGTGAGTAGTGGCGAGCGAAAGCGGAGGAGGCTAAACCGTGCGCGTGGGATACCTGGTAGGGGTTGCGTGTGCGGGGTTGTGGGACGTTACTGGGCAGATCTACCAGTCTGCCAGCGTTGTTGTGTGGGTTAGTCGAATGGTTTGGGAAAGCCAGCCGGAGTGGGTGAGAGTCCCGTAGGCGAAAATCTGCATGGCGCGTGTGGTGGTGTTCCCGAGTAGCAGCGCTTTCGTGGAGGGTGCTGTGAATCTGGCGGGACCACTCGCTAAGCCTAAATACTTCCTGGTGACCGATAGTGGATAGTACCGTGAGGGAATGGTGAAAAGTACCCCGGGAGGGGAGTGAAAGAGTTCCTGAAACCGTGTGCCTGCAAACCGTCAGAGCCTTTGGGTGATGGCGTGCCTTTTGAAGAATGAGCCTGCGAGTTACTGCTGCGTGGCGAGGTTAACCCGTGTGTGGGGTAGCCGGAGCGAAAGCGAGTCTGAATAGGGCGTTTGAGTCGCGTGGTGTAGACCCGAAGCGGAGTGATCTACCCATGGCCAGGGTGAAGCGCGGGTAAGACCGTGTGGAGGCCCGAACCCACCAGGGTTGAAAACCTGGGGGATGAGTTGTGGGTAGGGGTGAAAGGCCAATCAAACTCCGTGATAGCTGGTTCTCCCCGAAATGCATTTAGGTGCAGCGTTGCGTGTTTGCTTGGGTGGGGTAGAGCACTGGTTGGTTGATGGGCCTTCGCGGGTTACTGAGATCAGCCAAACTCCGAATACGCCTGAGTTTAGCGTGGCAGTGAGACGGCGGGGGAGAAGCTTCGTCGTCGAGAGGGAAACAGCCCAGAGCATCGGCTAAGGCCCCTAAGTGTGCGCTTAGTGGGAAAGGATGTGGGATCGCCGAGACAACCAGGAGGTTGGCTTAGAAGCAGCCATCCTTGAAAGAGTGCGTAATAGCTCACTGGTCAAGTGGTCCTGCGCCGACAATGTAGCGGGGCTGAAGCGCACCGCCGAAGCCATGCCAGTCATCTTTTTAGATGGTTGGGTAGGGGAGCGTCCTGCATGCGGTGAAGCGCCGGAGTGATCCTGGTGTGGAGTGTGTGGGAGTGAGAATGCAGGCATGAGTAGCGAGTGAAGAGTGAGAATCTCTTCCGCCGGATGACCAAGGGTTCCTGGGGAAGGTTCGTCCGCCCAGGGTGAGTCGGGGCCTAAGGCGAGGCCGACAGGCGTAGTCGATGGATAACGGGTTGATATTCCCGTACCCGTGTGGACGCGTCCATAATGAACCCCTTGATACTAACCATCCGTCTGCTGTGTGAGTCTTCGGACGAGCGTGGTGGGTGCATGGGGCCTGATTGGGTAGTAGTTAAGTGATGGGGTGACGCAGGAGGGTAGCTCTGCCAGTGAGTGGTAGTACTGGTGTAAGCCTGTAGCCCGGTGTGTAGGTAAATCCGCACACCATGTGGGTGAGGGGTGATGCGTAGCCGTTGTGGCGATGTGAGTGATCCCATGCTGTCGAGAAAAGCCTCTAGCGAGTGTCTTCACGGCCCGTACCCGAAACCGACACAGGTGGTCAGGTAGAGAATACCGAGGCGGTCGGGTGAACTGTGGTTAAGGAATTCGGCAAATTGCCCCCGTAACTTTGGGAGAAGGGGGGCCACTGCTGGTGAACGCCCTTGCGGTGGGAGCTGGTGGTGGTCGCAGAGGCCAGGGAGAAGCGACTGTTTACTAAAAACACAGGTCCATGCGAAGCCGTAAGGCGATGTATATGGACTGACGCCTGCCCGGTGCTGGAACGTTAAGAGGACCCGTGAACCCTTTGGGGTGTAGCGGAGAATTTAAGCGCCAGTAAACGGCGGTGGTAACTATAACCATCCTAAGGTAGCGAAATTCCTTGTCGGGTAAGTTCCGACCTGCACGAATGGCGTAACGACTTCTCCGCTGTCTCGACCACAGGCCCGGTGAAATTGCAGTACGAGTAAAGATGCTCGTTTCGCGCGGCAGGACGGAAAGACCCCGGGACCTTTACTATAGCTTGGTATTGGTGTTTGGTTCGGCTTGTGTAGGATAGGTGGGAGACTGTGAAGCATTCACGCTAGTGGGTGTGGAGTCGTTGGTGAAATACCACTCTGGTCGTTCCGGGCATCTAACTCGGGTCCGTGATCCGGATCGGGGACAGTGCCTGGTGGGTAGTTTAACTGGGGCGGTTGCCTCCTAAAGGGTAACGGAGGCGCCCAAAGGTTCCCTCAGCCTGGTTGGCAATCAGGTGTTGAGTGTAAGTGTATAAGGGAGCTTGACTGTGAGACTGACGGGTCGAGCAGGTGCGAAAGCAGGGACTAGTGATCCGGCACTGGCTGGTGGAAGCGGTGTCGCTCAACGGATAAAAGGTACCCCGGGGATAACAGGCTGATCTTGCCCAAGAGTCCATATCGACGGCATGGTTTGGCACCTCGATGTCGGCTCGTCGCATCCTGGGGCTGGAGTTGGTCCCAAGGGTTGGGCTGTTCGCCCATTAAAGCGGCACGCGAGCTGGGTTTAGAACGTCGTGAGACAGTTCGGTCCCTATCCGCCGCGCGCGTAGGAGACTTGCGGAAGGCTGTCCCTAGTACGAGAGGACCGGGACGGACGAACCTCTGGTGTGCCAGTCGTTCTGCCAAGGGCGTGGCTGGTTGGCTATGTTCGGGAGGGATAACCGCTGAAAGCATCTAAGCGGGAAGCCTGTTCCTAGATGAGGTCTCCCACCCCTTTGTGGGTTAAGGCCCCCAAGAGATGATTGGGTTGACAGGCCAGATATGGAAGCACGGTAACGTGTGGAGTTGACTGGTGCTGATAGGCCGAGGACTTGCTCACAAAGATTGCTACGCACCCACTATACGGTATCTGAG
>NZ_JBFAKG010000200.1:0-5092 GCF_040655595.1 Saccharopolyspora sp. NPDC050389 | reverse complement strand
AACCTCGCCATGACCCACTGAACGCCACCGCCACCACACGGGCTGCGTTTCCCTTGCCTGCCACCAACATTTGATCATTACGGGACAGGCTTTAGTACTGCAACGGCACTCGGCGATCAGGGGCGGATCTCGTTGCCCGATAATGGGATCAACCCGTCGAGGCCGGTCCCAGGTGCCCCTTTTCGGCCTCCTGGGCGCGGGTGGGAGCGAGGTAGGCGGCGGCGAGCATGGCCAGAGTGATGTGGGGGTGTCAGGCCCGCCACGACCGGGCCTGACACTGGTCGAGCCCGGCCTCGTTCTTCGCGGTCCGGAAGCACTCCTCGATCGCCCACCGCGCCCCGGCAACCCTGGTGCCGGTGTACTGACGCTGCACCCAGGCCGAGCGGACGCCTTTCTTGATGAACCTGGTCTCGTCGAGGATGAACACCCCGGTCGCGTCATCACCGAGCTGGTCCAGGACGTCACCGCGCAGGTCATCCCGGGCCCCGTCGACGTCCCAGTCCGTGGTGCGCAGCAACCGCTGCATCCCGTCCGGCGAGACCGCCCCGCCATTCTCGGCCAGCGTCCAGCCGTTCTTCCGCTCCCGCCCTGCCAGCAGCCTCCGCAGGTAGGTACCGACCCGCTGGCGCGGCTCGGACCTGGCGAAACGGCTGAAGATCAGCTCCACCACCGGCATCCAACGACGCCACTCACCTTGCAAGATCCACCACGCGGTGATCATCACCGCCGACAGCCCTCAGCATCCCACGTCACGCCGTCGTTGCAGTACTCCCTGCTCAAGGCCCCGGATGTGTCCGTGGAACGGATTGGCCCTTGCTCATGCGCAGGATCAAGGCGACCGCGTCCTCCGAGTGGACTGCCGGAGTCAGGACCTCCTGGAGGAGCAGGCCACGAATCGCGGCGATGGTGACGGAGGCCGTGGTCAGCGCTTCCTTGGCGTCGAGCCCTTCGCGTTCCGCGAGCGAGGCCAGAATCTTGGTCAGGTCGTCGAGTGAGTCGATGAACTCACGAAAGTTCTCTGGGCTGTACGCGGCCAGACCTACGACGTGAAAGAAGCCGCGGACACGCGACAGCTGCTCCGGGCGGGTGTAGGTCTGCCAGATCGCCACGACGAGGTCGTCGAAGGTGCCTTGCTGGGCGGCCTCGAAAAGCGCCTCGTTGTCACGGGATCGCTGCGCCTTGAGCATGGCTGCCAGGACGCCCGGGAGCGACCCGAAGTGGTATCGCAGGAGGGCGTGGCTGGTCCCGGTCCGGGCGGCGATCTCACGGAGTGACACCTCCGGTGCGGGAAGGGCCTCGTCGAAGGCGTCGAGAAGCCGAGCCAGGAGGCGCTCGCGTGCGTCGCCGGTGCGTTCCGTGCTTGACAGGATCACTCCCACAGTTTATCCATTGGAAAAGACTGACGGTGCCGTGGTGCTTCAACCATGGTCGCAGTCAGCTCACCGACGGCGGAGGACATGACTTGTGGGACCTTTTCAGATAACCGGCGCGGCGGTCGTCGACGGGTCGGGTCGCGACCCCGTCGACGTCAACGTCACCATCGAAGACGGGCGTATCACCCAGCTCGGTGCCTCCGGCGCACACGGCGAGCGCTTCGATGCCGGGGGACTGACGATGACGCCTGGCCTGATCGACGCTCACGTTCACCTGGGCCTGTCGAGCCCGATCCAGCCGCAGTTCTCGTTTCGGATCAGTGCCGCGGAGATCGCGGCAGACATCTTCGCCACGGCCGGCGCGACGCTCGACGCCGGCTTCACGACCGTTCGGGACACCGGCGGGATCGACGGCGGCGTCGTCACCACGATCGCCAAGGGCAAGGTCAGGGGGCCACGCGTCCTGTCGTGCGGACCTGTTCAGTGCCAGACCGGTGGGCACGGCTACTACGGAGCCGACTGGGAACCCACCGAGCTGTGGAGCAGCCATCACGTTCCGGGCCTGTGCGCCCTGTCCATGATGTCGGGCAACGCGGACGAGCTGCGAAGCAACGTGCGCGAGGCATTCCGTCGCGGAGCCTCCTTCCTGAAGCTCTGTGTGACCGGCGGAGTGGTCGGCGCGCACGACCAGCTGACCGACACCCAGTTCACCGTGGAAGAGATCGCCGTCGCTGTTCAAGAAGCCGCGGCACGGGGCACCTATGTGACGGTTCACGCCCACAACAACGAAGGCATTCGGAACGCGGTCGAGGCCGGGGTGCGCTGTGTCGAACACGGCACCGACCTCGATGAGTCCACGGCCACCCTGATGGCCACTCGCGAGGTCGCCCTTGTGCCCACGTTCGCTGTCGTCGAGCAACTGCTGCATGACACCGCTGGAGCCGGCCTCGGCGAGTCGACCCGCGATCGTGTGCTGGGTGTTCGTGAGCGGATGACCGAGGCGCTTGCCGTCGCCAAGGAGGCCGGAGTGCGGATCGGGCTGGGTTCCGATCTCATCGGTCCGGCTCAGGACCGTCGAGGCGAAGAACTCAAGTTGCGCGCAGAGCTGGAGACGCCGATGGAAGCACTCGTGGCGGCCACGAAGACCAACGCCGAGATCCTTGGCCTATCCAGCCAAGTGGGGGTCATCGCTCCCGGCATGCAGGCAGACCTCGTGCTCTGGAACGGCAACCCGCTCGAAGATCCGAAGCTCTTCGCCGACCCCGCCAACGCCGTACTCGTCGTCCAAGCCGGACGTGTTGTGAAGGACCTCCGATGAGCACCATGTGGCACGGCTGCCTCGCCGACACCGACTACTTCGAGATGCGCTCCAGCGGTGGGCACGACTACGGCGTCTGGGTCACCACGCCACCGGGCTACGACCCCGCCACGACGCGAGCGCCTGCCGTGTATGTGCTCGACGGCAACTGGGCCGTGGGCATGACGGCTCCGCTCATCGTCACCCAGGCGGACCCCATGCAGCGGATCCAGCCCTACATCCAGGTCAGCGTCGGCTACGCGGGCGAAGACGCACAGCACTGGGATCGGCTGCGCAACAGAGACCTCGTGCCACCCGGCGAGCCCATCGCCAAGGAGCTCATCGATGCCGTGGAGGCGGGATTTCAAGCGGGCGCGAGGACACGCGAAGAAGCCGACGCCTACCTCGCCGAACTGCGCGACACCCACGCCGATGCGTTCCTGGGCTTCCTCACCGCGGAACTGCACCCGCGGATCGAACGCGACTACGGCACAGCCACGAGCGGTCACGGCCTTTTCGGCTACTCCTACGGCGGACTTTTCAGCCTCTACACCTGGCTCACCGGCAGCACGCTCTTCGAGAGCATCGGAGCGGGCAGCCCCGGCGTCGCCGGTGAAGACAGTCAGATCTTCGCCCAGCTCCAAGAGATGGGTGACAGGCAGCATGCCGCCAAGCTTCACGTGACCCTCAACGAGCGAGAGCTACTCGGAGACCTGGCCATCTACCAAAACATCACGAAGAACACGGCCACCGTCCTTCACCGCCTCACCTCACGCGGCGGAGCCGTCACCAGCGCGGTCCTGCGCGAAACGCACGTGACTGGCCTGCAGGCATCGTTCCTCAGCTACCTCAGGACCTGCCGGGCCCGGTAAGCGCGAACGCCGCGGCTGTGCGACCGCCGCGCTGGGCGGCCCGCACTCCGGAGAGTTCGCATGTCCATCGATGACCTGCAGTCTCGACAATGGTGACGACCGCCTAATTACTGCAACGGCGCTCAGGTGAGTGGGTAGCCTCGTCGTTGGTAGTGGCTGAGGCGGGCTTGGTGTTGTCGGTGTCGGCGGAAGCGTGACCAGGCCCAAATGTGTTCGGCGGTGTCGGCGACACGCAGGACGAGTTTGGTGAGCAGGCGCCGGATCTCCGGTAGCGTGAATCCGATCATGCCTGGTTCGTCGACACCGATTCCCCTTTTATGGCAAGGGATCGTGACACGGTGAGCCAGGCGTGGGCGAGCATGGACAGGGTGATATGGGCGTACCACGCTCGCCAGGATCGGACCTGGTAGTGGTCGAGCCCGGCTTCGTTTTTGGCTTGCTGGAAGCATTCCTCGATCCGCCAGCGCGTGCCGACGATCCAGGCCAGGTCCAGCAGAGTCGAGTGGCGAGACCCGTAGCAGACGTAGTAGGCGATCTCGGTCGGGTCCGAGATCGAACGCCGGGCCAGCAACCAGTGCCCGCGCCCGGCCCGCCAGCCGATGCGGATGGGCATCCTCGCCCAGTCGTACTCGCGGGGGCCGTGCGCGCCGGCGCCGACCGACAACCGTCGCCACGAGCGCTGCGGCAGGGCGGCGATCAGCTCGTCGGCGCGTGTTTCACCGCCGTCGGTGGTGATCAGGGTGTCGTTGACTTTGGTGGCCAGCACGTACGCGGCGTCGCGCTCCTCCAGCCATGTCCGCAGGTATTTGACCTGCCCGTATGGCTCATCAGCAGTGATCCACGCGAACGGCACACCCGTGTCAAACGCCCGTGCCAGCATCGCCATCGCGTGACGTGGTTTGGTCTCGAACTCGATCTCGGCCGGGATCCCGGCCGCACGGGCGCGGTCCCGGTCGGCGATCCACGGCTCCGGCAGATACAACTCCCGATCGATCAGCACATGGCCACGCGTCGACGCGTACGCCAGGAAGGTCCCGATCTGGCAGTTCTCGATCCGGCCCGCAGTGCCGGAATACTGCCGCTGCACACCGGCGGACTTGGTGCCCTTCTTCAGAAACCCGGTGTCGTCCACGATCAGCACGCCATCGGGCTCGCCGAGGTGCTCGACCACATAGGCCCGCAGATCATCACGCACGCCGTCGATGTCCCAGTCCGCCCAGCGCAGCAACCGCTGCATCCCGTCCGGTGACACCTCACCCGCCTGCTCGGCCAGCGTCCAGCCATTCTTCCGTTCCAGGCCCGCCACCAGCCCGGACATGTACTCCCGAGCCCGCATCCGCGGTTCCAACCTCGTGAAACGACCCGAAACCCGCTCATGGACCCGACCCAGCTCAGCCACCACCATCTCCATCACCCGCAACATGGTCCACTACCCACGCGAGTGCCGTTGCAGTGCTAGTACTCCAGCCGCATTTCGTGATCTGGTTGGTGGTAGGTTTTTGATCTTGTGCTGGTAGATGAGGATCTTGACGCTTGGGTTGCCGGGTTGG
>NZ_JBFAKG010000199.1:0-5117 GCF_040655595.1 Saccharopolyspora sp. NPDC050389 | reverse complement strand
GGCGATTTCGCGCGAAATCGCCACCTGGCACGCGTGCGGAACGTCGATTTCGCGCGAAATCGCCGACCAAGCCACTCCCAGACCGAATCAAGGGCCGATGCGGACAGCCGAAGGTGCGCACCGCGAACGCACAACCGCCGCCGCGACGCTCGAATCTCACGACCAATAGCCGCCGCAAGCGGCGAAGCCGCTTAGCCCACCTAAGCAACTTGCACCGCCGCGGGTTCTCAGACGTCTTCTCGCGAGGACAGCCCCGATGCCGCGTATTGGTCATACGCAAGTCGGGGATCCCACAGCGAGAAGGCGTCTGAGGTTCCGCCACCCGCACCGCTACGCAAAACGACCACCCATCCCTGAATCAGGGCAGGGTCAGGATTTCGTTGCCGTCTTCGGTGATCAGGATGGTGTGCTCGAACTGGGCCGTCCAGCTCTTGTCCTTCGTCGTCACCGTCCAGCCATCGCTCCACATGTCGTACTCGTGGGTGCCGAGGGTGATCATCGGCTCGATGGTGAAGGTCATGCCCGGCTCCAGGACGGTCTGCACCGACGGCTCGTCGTAGTGCAGGATCACCAGTCCACTGTGGAACGAGCGGCCGATGCCGTGCCCGGTGAAGTCGCGAACCACGCCGTAGCCGAACCGCTTGGCGTAGGACTCGATGACGCGGCCGATCACGTTGAGCTGCCGCCCCGGCTTGGCCGCCTTGATGCCGCGCATCAGCGACTCGTGGGTGCGCTCGACCAGCAGGCGCACCTCCTCCGAGGCCTCGCCGGCCAGGAACGTCGCGTTGGTGTCGCCGTGGACGCCGCCGATGAAGCCGGTGACGTCGACGTTGACGATGTCGCCGTCCTCGATCACCGTCGAGTCCGGGATCCCGTGGCAGATCACCTCGTTCAGCGACGTGCAGGAGGACTTCGGGAAGCCCCGGTAGCCCAGCGTCGACGGGTAAACGCCGTGGTCGCAGAAGAACTCGTGCACGACCGCGTCGACCTGGTCGGTGGTCGCGCCGGGCTGCACCGCCTTGCCCGCTTCGACCAGGGCCTGCGCGGCGAGCTTGCCCGCCACCCGCATCGCCTCGATGACCTCGGGCGGCTGCACGTAGGGGTCGGAGTTGCGCTTGGGAGCCGGCTTGTCGACGTACTCGGGGCGCTCGATGTGCGCTGGGACTGGGCGACGCGGCGTCTGGACGCCTGGCTTCAACGGAGCTCGAACCGGCATGCCCACCACTGTAACCGCGACGCCCGCCCGGCCTGTCGTGAGTGGCGGTGGCTGCGGAGGCGACCACCGCCACGGCGTCAGCTCGCGCCCGGCGAGGCGGTGACCAGGCCCGCGTCCGCGGCCGCCGCCAGCAGCCCCGGGTCGTAGGAGACGTAGGCGTGCAGGCCGTCCTTGATCTTGTAGGCGGAGGCCAGGTGGATGGCGTCCACCGGGCCGACGTTGCAGCGCAGCTCGGTCGCCACGTCCAGCACGTCCTGCTTCACCGGCAGCTGGTCGATCTTGGACACGATGATCGACGCCAGGTCTTCGGCGGCCGGACCGACCTCTCGGAAGGTGCGCAGCACGTCCACCTTCGACAACGCGCTGGTGACGCGGGGATGCTCCCAGCGCTCGCGGACCCACTGGCTCAGCGCCTTGCTCTCCGGCTCGGGGGCGATCAGCTTGATCAGCGCGGAGGAATCGAAGTAGATCAAAACCGCTCCTGTTCACGCCTGCGCAGCAGCCGGTCGGAGACGTTCGGGGTCGGTGCTGCCGGCAACGGTTCGGGGAGCTCGCCACCTTCGCCGGGCACGAGCTCTCCGGCGGCGACGAGTTCGTCGTACAGGGCTTGGTCACGCGTGGGCGGACCTAGCACCGCGACGGTGCGACCCCGATCGGTCACCAGGATCGATTCCCCGGCGGCGACCCGCTTCAGGTATCGACTAGCGTGCTGCCGCAGCTCGCGGACGCCGATCCGCTCCATGAGCTACAACGTAGCACCCGGCTGACCCTCGGTGATCACCCGAACACGTGACGCGATCAGGCGCCTGCCAGGAAGCGCTTCGCCGCCTCGACGGCCGGCCCCGACGAGCCCGCGTCCGTCACCAGCACCGCGAAGGCCAGGTCGCCGCGGTAGCCGACGAACCAGCCGTGCGAGTGGGTGCCGTCGCCGAACTGCGCGGTCCCGGTCTTGCCCCGGACGTCGCCGGAGCCGTTCAGCGCGGTCGCCGTCCCGCCGGTGACCACCTCGCGCATCATCGTGCGGAGCTGGTCGAGGGACTGCTGCGCCGGCGGCTGCGGAGTGACGTCGGCCTTGGTCTGCGTGCCCCGGACCAGCGTCGGCACCGGCATCCGCCCCTCGGCGATCGACGAGGTCACCAGCGCCATGCCGAACGGACTGGCCAGCACCGTGCCCTGCCCGATGCCGTTCTCCGCGCGCTGCACCGTGCTGCCGCCCGGCGGCACCTTGCCGGTGATGGTGGTCGCGCCGGCCATGTCGAAGTCCACGCCGAGGCCCAGCTGGTGCCCCGCGTCGGTCAGCGCCTGCCCGGGCATATCGACCGCGAGCTGTGCGAACGACGTGTTGCAGGAGCGCGCGAACGCGGTGTGCAGCGGCACCACGCCGAGGTCGAACTTCTTGTCGTTCGGCAGCGGCCGGCCGTCGAACACCTTCTCCCCCGGGCATTCCACCGGGGTGTCGATGCCGGCCTTCCCGGAACCCAGCGCGGCGGTCGCGGTCACCGTCTTGAACGTCGAACCCGGCGGGTACTGGCCGGACAGCGCGACCGGGCCCTGCGCGTCGGCGGGCGCGTTCTGCGCCACGGCGAGCACTTCGCCGGTGGACGGCTGCATGGCCACCAGCATCGCGGCCTGCGGCACCGGGTCCACCGCCTGCTCGGCGGCCTTCTGCGTGCGGTCGCCGAGGGTCACGTTGGTCGGCGAAACCGGCCGCTCGGCGACGCCGTGCAGCTCCGCGGCCTCCTGGCCGGCCGCGTCGAGCGTCACGACGCGCCACCCGGCGTTCGCCTCGACCTGCTCGTCGACGACGCGCGCCACGCCCGCGAGCACCTGTGTGCCGTACCCGCGCTCGGTGGTGACCAGCCGCGTCTGGGCCGGGAAGCGCACGCCCGGCAGGTCGTAGATCTGGGACTTGACCTTCTCGTAGTCGCCCTGCCGGAGCGTGACCACCGCATAGGGCTGGCCCTGCGGCGTTTTCGCCACGCCGTCCAGGATGGACTGCTGGGTGATCGCGGGTTCGATGGTCTTCAGCGCGTTCGCCAGCGAGGTCGCGACGCCCGGCACGTCACCGGCCTCCTGCGGGCTCAGGCTCACGGTGACCAGCTGCTCCGGCCCCATGAGCTGGTTGCCGTCGCGGTCCAGCACCGGCGCCGGGTCCGGCCGCTGCTCGCGGAAGGCGATGCTCTGCCCGGCCGCCAGTTGCGGGTGGAGCACCGCCGGCGCCCAGCGGACCTTCCAGCCCTGCTCCTGCTCGACGAGCTTGAGCTCGTTCGAGTAGTTCCAGACCTTGCCCGCGCCGAAGTCCCAGGACATGTCGAACCGGGCCGTCGGCGTTCCCTGGGCGTCCTCGGTCATCTCTCGGACGGTCGCGTGCGCGGCCGTCGGCGACAGGTTCCGCCGGGCCGCTTCCAGAGCCTGCCGCGCCTGGTCGGGCGCGTCGGTCTGGTTCGCCGCACCGACCGCGTCGCCTGCCGCCACCGCGTTCACGAAGGATGCGGCGACGTCCTCTTCCGACGGCCCGCTGCTGCAAGCTGCCAACGGCAGCAGCAGGAGCGCCGCCACGCCGGCCAAGATCCGCGAGGAAACCATGTCCGCGAGTATGCCGAAACGTCCCGATACGTCCACACCCCTTTTCGGCGGGGCGAGGGACATCTTTCACCGAGCCACTCGATCTAGGTCCACAGTGGACATTCAGAGGAGAACCGTGCCGAAGGAGCCGACCTGGCGGAAACCGACCTTCCGGTACGCGAGGCGGGCAGCGGTGTTGTAGCCGTTGACGTACAGGCTCGCCGTGCGGCCCAGGCCGCGCACCAGCCGATCCGCGACAGCGGCGGTTCCAGCCGTGCCCAGCCCGGTGCTGCGCCGGTCCGGGTGCACCCAGACGCCCTGGATCTGCCCGACGGTGCGGGACAGCGCGCCGATCTCGGCCTTGAACACCACTTCGCGGCCCTCGAAGCGGGCGAACGCCCGGCCACCGGCGATCAGGTCGGCGACCCGCGCCCGGTAGCTCGCCGCGCCGCCGTCGCTGGACGGGTCCACCCCGACTTCCTCGGTGAACATCGCGATCGCCGCCGGCAGGTAGCGATCCAGCTCGTCCGGCCGCACCGGGCGCACCAGCGGGTCCGGGGCCACCCGGGGCGGCTCGGACAGCGCCATGAGCGGCTGTTCGGCGCGCACCTCGCGCGCCGGGCCCCACTGCGCCGCGACCTCGTCCCAGAGCGCGAGCACCTGCTCGGCCGGGCCGACCAGCGACGAGCAGACGCGGCGCCGGCGCAGCACGCGGTCGGCGAAGGCGCGCATCGCGGCCGGTCCGCCGCGCAGCGGAATCAGGTTCGCGCCCGAGAAGCACATCCCGGTGAGCTTGCCGCCGTAGCCCCAGAGTTCGCCGCCGAGGCGCAACGGGTGGATGCCGGCCTCCTCGACGCGCGCGGCCACCATGCAAGCCGCGACGGGGGCGGAATCCAGTACGGAACGGACCAGCACCGCGTCGCGTTCCTCCAACAGCCGTGCACCGGCGAGCTTGAGCACCTGCCAAGACTGCCAGAAACCCCGGGCGATGAGCCCCACCGGCCGGGATGCACCACACCGCCCCGAACCGGCACTCACCCGTTCGGAGTAGCCCGGTCGGCGGATCGACGCGGAATCAGCGCGGCGCAGCGCGAACATCCGGGAAATGCAAAACCGGCCGCCCCCTGAAACGGGGACGACCGGTCGCGCAAGATCAGCTGACGGTGACGACCGGCGCCCCGGACGCGTCGTCGGCGGGCTCCATGTCCTCGGCGATGCGCATGGCCTCCTCGATCAGGGTCTCGACGATCTGGTGCTCCGGCACCGTCTTGATCACCTCGCCCTTGACGAAGATCTGGCCCTTGCCGTTGCCCGAGGCCACTCCGAGGTCGGCCTC
>NZ_JBFAKG010000198.1:0-5369 GCF_040655595.1 Saccharopolyspora sp. NPDC050389 | reverse complement strand
GCGACCTCGACCTGGCGACGGGCCTGCTGGTGCTGGTCCTCGCGCCGGAGTGCTACCTGCCGCTGCGCGCGGCCGGCGCAGCGCACCACGCCAGCAAGCGAGAGCTTCGTGTTCGGGCAGGTCATCTTGGATTCGTGGCTGCTGGGGTTTCGGATGGCGGCATAACAGCCTTCAGCGAACGACCGGACGCCGCGGTGCATACTGCTGAAGGTTTTCGACCTGTCGTCGGGGTGGACGCGGAGCCTGGGTTTGTCCGGCTTCGGTGGGGCTTCGCTGAATACGTCGGTGAATAGGGGTGCTTCGCTGATGTCTCGACGCTGGCTCTTGTTCTGCGTTTCTGCGTTGAGCTTGAGGCCCGGACCACCCGACCCCACTGGGGCAGCCGGATAGCTGCGATGTCTCGGCCCACATCATCGAACACCTCGTACCACCTTCTTGATCAGGTGGCGTGAGGTCTATCGATCAACTTTCGACGAGACGATTATCCCTGTCGGCGTGTCTCCCGTTAGTCCGGTCAATAGTTCTCAGCGGCACGGTCCTGGTCGCGCTTGGCCTGCGGGTCGCGGTCGAGAGCCGCTAGAGCACGACACACCGACGTTTCGCCTTCTCGAAGGGCATTCGTCCTCCGAAGCGCCGATGTGCATCCGGCATCTTCGCTCGCCGGGCCGGGTGTCCAAAAAGGATCTTTGAGCAGCCGCCTAATCATTGTGCGTGGCGCATGCTGGTCATACCTTCGATGGGCGAACTGTCCAGCTCGTCACGTTGGCGGAATCGGTGGCGCCTTTTTCCGGCAGGAGGTGGAGTCCACACTCGCCATGGACCAGTCGATGCGGCCGTCCGTGTCGGCGTCGGCCAGGACCGCCGCGAAGACCTTGTCCCACGTTCCGTCCGCCGACCAGCTTCTGTGCCGCTCGTACACGGTCTTCCAATTGCCGAACTGCGCAGGCCAATCCTGGCGCGGCCCCGGTGCGCTGACGAAACAAGATTCCGTTGATTACTCTGCGATGGCTTGCCCAACGCCCGCCCCACTGCACGGACTTCGGTAGAAGCGCTGCAGCCGCGGCCATACACCGTTCGTGAGATCTCCCCGTAGTTTCGCCTTTATTCGTCGGCGCCTACTAAGCGGGCTACTGACACGCGGAAGTGGAAATCCGTCGTCGCTCCCCGCACGTCCACCAGCCAGGTGTCGGTGCCAATCTGGAAGATGCGCCTGCCGTTTTTAAACCTCGGATTCTCCGGCCGGTGCTTCTCGGCCGTCTCGAAAGCCCGCCGCAGGGCTTCGTCGCGGTCCCCGCAAGGCAGTGCGCTAGTGAGCACCCAACGGCGTCTATCCCCGCTGCTAACCGTCTCCTCGACGAGCACATGCCACTCAGTACGCTGCGACTGCTCCAGCCCAGCATTCTGGCGGGTTCCGCCCCAACGATCCTCTGTCACCTGCGCGAGCCTAGTTCTCCGACCAGTGCCACAAGGATAGATCCAGCAAACCTGGCGTTCGAGCAAGGAAACCCGCAGCGGCAAAAGCGCCGATGTTCCGGTCGTGATCGGTGACGTTTCAAGTCCGTGTCCCATGCGGCCTTGCACTCCACCCATGTGACGCCCCCCGAATCGGAGACTCGTCTCCACATTGGCGACGCTAGCGCTGACCCCGATCGGGTGCGGCTGCTCTGTGCATTCTTCCCCCAGGATGGCTCGTACAGTGAGCGAACCGTAGTGCTCGGAGGCCAGGGCTACGGCAGCCCCTCCTCCGATGGCTGGACGGCCGTCGCGAGCGACGAGTCCGGGTAGGGCGAGTCCGCCAATACTTGGCGGGAACCGCTTGCCAACGCCGACGTTGACAAGGATCATGGCGGCATGACTGAACGAAAGGTTGACCCGGCCACCATCCGGTGAGCGCGGCGCATGAGCCGGGAGTCATCGTGCCCGGCAGCAGGTCTTTTGACGCACTGTCCTTCCCGGCACGGATGCGTGCGCTGTCCGCGTACGGTCGTCGGCTGTCTTACGCCGAATACGTGTCCGTCCACGCACGTCTGGACTCAGGCGATTCATACGAACGACACCTCGGTCTCCATTTGGCTGTCGTGCGTCGTGATCTAGCGACCCTCGAACGCGCGGTGGCCGATCCGGTCCTGCGGCGACGCGCACTCGCTGCCGCGATCAGGCTTCCGGTCTCCGATGATGCGTTGGCCGCGCTGGTCCGCGGTGGGGGTCGGCTGGATCGGCTGGCTGTGTACGGCGTCCTGCGGCGATCCCGTCGCCGCGTTCTCGCGGACCTACTTGCAAGCGAAGTCCACGAACGGTACGGGCGCGGAGAGCTCGCGGAGCTGCTGCCAGCCTGTTCGCCGGACGTGGTCGCTCGTTGGCTGGCCACGTCCGGCGCCAGTGCAGGCTCGCTGCACCGCCTCGCCCGCACCGCACCCGCCGCCGTAGCGGAGTTCGTGGTGTCCGAGGCTGCCGGCAAGCAGGGCCGGGAACGTGCGACGTGGCTGCGTGGTCATCGCGACCTGCTCGCGGTCCTGGCCACCAGGCAACCGCGGTCGGTGGCCAAGGTGTTGCGTGAGCAGCCACGGGGTGCTCACGCTTTCGCCTCGGACCCCCGGATCTTCTCCGCGCTGTTCTCCGAACCGGACGAGCTGCTCGAGGCCGCCCCCCGCTGGTTGAGATCGCGCGTCTACCACGGTATGCCGCTGAGCGCCCAGAGCCGGGCCTCGATCGCGGCCATGGGCGCGGACCGGGTAGCAGCACTGCTGCGGCTGTTGGGGCCCGGTCCTGTCCGCGCGTCGGTGCTGGGCGCTGTGCCGCGTGAGCAGCGGCGGCGAGTGGTCGACCTCGCCTACCCCGCCGAGCAGTTGGGAACGGACCTGACCGCCGACGAACTCGCGTCGTTGCCCGCTGCCGACAGGGCCGAGCTGGGGCATCGCGTTCTCGCCGACGGCGAGTTCGGCCGGGGCTGGCGGCAACTGGCGATCACGGCGGTCCTGCCCTACGACCAGGCCGCCCCGACGCTGCTGGAAGCCACGGCCAGCCATCGCTACCAGGAACGGCGCGCCGCGTGGGAGGCACTGCTGTCCTGCGCCGTGCGCGAGCGCGACCCGGAGGTGTTCGTCGCGGCGCTGCGTGCGGCAAGGCGTGCCTGGCACGACCAGGACCTGATCCGCGCCGCCGCACTTCGCCCGGTCGCCGCGGCACCGGCGCGCCTGCTTTCGGCGGTCCCGGTTTCGGTGTTCCGAGAGGTCGTGCACGCGGCGACCGGTTCCCGCGACACCACTCGGGAAACCTTCGCACTGATCTCCCGGTGGTTGGCCCGTTCCCTGACCAGCGCGCTGGCGCGCGGCATCCCAGACCGGGTGAACGACCTGCAAGCACTGCTGGCCCGACTGCACGCCGACCCCCGATCGGCAGGCGGGAGCTTGCCGACCCGCGGGCTGCCCGCCAGCGCCGGTCCCGGCTTGTGGGCGGGCCTGCGCGACCGCGCCCTTCGGGACGCGCGCCACGGGCGGTTCTCGCTCGCCCTGCGGGCAGGCGAACTCCTCGCAACGGTCATGCATTCCGTTCCGGAGCTCGACCGGCTCGTCGGCGACATCGCCCGCACGGCAGACGATCCCGCTGACGCCGCGGCCGCAGCGCGGGTGTGGACTGCCTCTCCCGCGACCCGGGACGAACGGGTCGGGGAACTGGTCGCGCACAACCCGGATCTCGGCAGAGTCGACGCGCTTTGGCAGGTCGTGACTACCCGCAGGACCGACTTGCTCGATCGGCTGCTGGACTCCGGCGAACCGCTGCCCGCCCTGCCCGCTGGCAGGCGCGGCCGGTGGACGCCGCAACAGCGCGCCGCTTTCGAGGCACACGCCGCCGCAGTGGCCGGTGACGAGGAGACCGCCCTGCGAGAACGGGAATCGGCAGTCAGAACGATCAGCGACCCCGACACGTTGACATCGATCGCTGACAGCGCTCCTCCTCCGGTGGCCGCGGCCGCGCTGTCAGCTCTGAGTGCCGCAGCACCACAACACGCACTCCCCGCTCTGTTGCGCCATGCAGGTGCACCAGCGGGTCCGGTGGCCCGCGCCGCGGTGCGCTCCCTCGGCGAAGCGCTCGACGTGCTGCCCGAGTACGCAGCGCACGAGGCGCTGTTGCCGATCCTCACGCGCGCCTCGGTCGGAGCAGCGAAGGAAGCGGCTCGCTTGCTGGGCGAGCACCGTCCTGCTGGGGCTGTCGACGCGCTGGCTGATGCCTGGGCCAATCCCGCGCTGCATCACGACATCCGCGCTGCCGTGGCGACCGCGTTGCTTGGGTTCCTCGACGAGGACGCGCGAGTGCCGGGAATGCTGGGCGAAGCGGTTCGCGGCGAAGCAGCCGTGCGGGCCGCCGTCTTCAAGGCCGCACCGGGCCGACTCGCCCCCGGCCAGCGGCCCGGTTTCGCACGTGTGCTGGCCGGTGCCCTCACCAGCGAGGGCACCGACTCCCCACTCGACCTGATCAACGCGTACGCCGAGTGGTGGCCCCACGCCCCGGACGCGATCGACCAGTTGCCCCGCCTGGCAAACGCCAGTGCGCCGCAGGATGTGTGCCAGGTCGTCTCCCGCCTTCTCCTGGGGCACCCAAGCACGCTCGCCACCGTCGTGGACGGTTTGGTCCTGGACATCACCACCGGAGATGCGGACCTCTCCGTCGTCGCATGGCACCGGCTGGCGGAGTTGGCGTCCTCTGGCGCGCACAGCGGCTACTTCGACACCACTGCGGAGGTCGACACCACCGCATCCCGGGTCCTCTTCGACGGGTGCCGCGCAGCCGGAATGCACGCCGCGGGCGTGCCGCTGCTGCGAAAGCTGGCCGAGCAGACCCTTTCCGGACCGCCCGACCTCGCCATCTGGGACGAACTCGTCAACGCCATCGACGAACGACCACACCGCTGGCAAGCCCCCACCAACTACGGGATGCCAACGCAGCACCGAAAACCCGACACCGTCGCGGCAGTCACCGACCACCTGTCCCAACAGGACGGATCAGTAGCCGGGCTGCTCGCGGTCCAGCTCGTCACGACGACCACTGGCCAAACAGGATGGACCACCACCTGGACCCAACGGCTCGTGGATTTGCGGAACCATCCCAGCACCGATGTCCGGGAAGCCGCGTGGTCAGCGCGCATGAGCCGCTAGACCACACCTTCATACCCCTGATGACCCCGAACTTTTGGCTCTTGTGAGTCATGTGTGGGTGCGGTCGGGTAGTTCGGGGCGGTAGCCGCCCAGGGCGAGCAGTGCCAGGGAGATGAGTGCGTCGGGGCGTTTGAATCCGAAGGCCATGCGGGTGAGCAGACGGATTTTGGTGTTGGTGGACTCGATCAAAGCGTTGGACAGTCCGTGCTCGAGGCT
>NZ_JBFAKG010000197.1:0-5394 GCF_040655595.1 Saccharopolyspora sp. NPDC050389 | reverse complement strand
CTGGGAACGCCGCGCCGACATCCACGAGGCGTTCCTCGGCCTGGCCACCTGCATCATCTGCTTTCGACACATCAAAACCCTTTGTTAGGAACTCTAAGAGCTTTAGCCGAACCAGGACGTTGTCAACGGTCAGCAAGACAATGGCCTTTCCCCGAGCTGCCGCGAGCACCGCGCCCTCACCAACGCAAGGAGCGTCCTGAAACTGCAACCTGAGATCGGTAATTGCCTGATCGCGCGACGTCTGCGCCATGTCGTCGCCCGACGTTGTTGCGCTGTCTCGGTACAACGACGCCGACACGTGCAGAACCCGTTCCATCAATCGCGGGCCATCCGGGGTGAGGTCGCGATGGCACCAAGAGCAGATGCTCGTCAGGCCGTCGCTGTCAGCAGGACCTTGCCATCCGCGTGCCGGGCTACCAAGGATTCCTTCTATCTCCGGCGAAAGCAGGGCGTAGATGTCAGGCACTCTTCGAAAACTCATGGCACTCAACCCACCTCGAGGTTGCGCACGATCTCACGGGCTACCTCGAAGCTGGACGAGACCGCCTGCTTGCACGGGATTGCCACGAGCTTGCCCACCGCGTCCATATCCCGGCCGGAGAACGTCATCTTCACGTTGAGGTTGTCGACGACGATGATGTAGTTGATGCTCTCGCCCGAAGTGCTCCGTACCGCATGCTCCCCGACGCCCGGCGCAGGTCCGAACTGGCCCGACGCGTCCTTGCTCAGCCGGCCCAGCTCTTCCAATGCTCCGTCGGCGCCGGATCTCCTGGTCATGCTCCGATGCAGGCTGACGTGCAGCGACAGCGCCCGCTCAAACGGACGAGCACCTTCAGACCCCAGATCGCGATACACCCATGAGCAATAGCCGGTGGTCTCGACAGCGAACGCGTCCCTCTTATATCCCACTCCGATCACGCGGCTTGCAGTGGCCGGCGAGACGAGGTCACAGATCCGCGGGAGCTCCCGGAACCGGTCGTTTGCCGGGGCGAAGCCGTCTTGGGTGCATCCCGCGGTAAGCGAGCCCAGCAGTGCTGCCATTGCTACCAGCCGCATGACAACCGCCCGACGCCAAGGCACGGTGTGCGTGAGCCAGGACAGCATGGGGTCCGTCGTCACGAGCGTCGATTGATCTCGGAGCAAGCCACTCATGCAGCAGGTCTCCATCCACGATGCGTAGAAGTCGGTACCTGGGGGATCACGGTGGTCGCAGAGGTGCGATCCATCAGCGTGTCGGCTGTAAGAGCTTCGCCGGCGGTGAGGATGCGCTCGATGCGCAACGCCAAGTCGACAGAAAGCTCAGGACTGGCCAAACAGAGTGGACACAACGACAACCAGGTCGGCAGCGGAACCATGCGCCGTATGGGAACCCAGCCATCGCCAAGCGACCGCTCACACAATGTCAGGTCGACGCGAAGTCGAGGTGCAAGGACGTCCGCAGTGCGTATCAGATGCGCGTGAGCCACCCGATTTTCACTATCCCGCGTGATCCATATGCCATCCTGCGTCATCAGCAGTGTGCGGATTGGCGGCTGGGAAGGTCGGCGGCTGCCGCGCGTTGCTATGAGACCCATGCGAGACCTAGCAGGTATAGGCCCCAGAGAACGATGGCCGACCATGATGGGAGGCGGAAGCTGAGAGCCATGATCGCGAAGATCCCGAGGATGTAGTACTGCCGGTACGGCCACGGTTCCCAACCGTCCGGCCGTAGAAAAGGGACCGCAGGAGCTGCGACGACTCCGAGGGTGAAGACTGACCATGCAAACAGGTCGCGTAGGCGAGTTGGTGATATCCCGAGCCCTTTACCGTGATGACGATGTTGTTTTGAGTCATCCGTGTTTCGATCTTCCTGCTCCGACATCCCTCAGCCCTTGCCGATGTTGTCGACGGCGTTGAGTGAAACCGCGACCACAGCAGGCTTCATGCCACGCTCCTGCGACGTCTCGCCATCGAGAGTCGAGGAGTATGTCGGAGGTTCACGTATCAGCTCGTCCGACGATTTCCGTTGCAGCATGGGCAATTCCTCGCTCGCGCGAAGGGGCCCGTTGGCCGGGCGTCTTTCAAACATTGCGATGTCCCGTTCCGCGGTCGTCGTGGATCAAGAAAACCTGAAAAATCCCGGCAGTGGGCAACCGCAACTACCTCGGCCGCCCACTGCCGGGACCGAGCGGCCGCTGTTCGGGGTGGCAGTCCGGACTACCCAGCGACCGCTCGGCGACTACACGGGTATCGGCGTGTCTGTCTTTTGGGTGTCCCAACACTGCTGCAGGCAGTCCAGCGTGGGTGTCGCTTCAGGAAGACGCCAGTCGACGTCTTCAGGGGTGATGCGCCAGTAGTAGGGCATGTCGCCATCGATCGTCGGTGGCAGGGGGACGAAGGAACCCCCGCTGTGCCACGTGACCGGCGCCGGCACGTCAACTAGCGGCATCGTTTGTCCGGCCGATTCGACGAAGACGAGCCATGTGCGCCGTGTCGCGGCGACAGGGCCACGGAGCTTCAGCGCTGCGAGCATGTCCTCGGCCGTCCGGCCCAGACTGGCGGGCACCTCAAGTGCGTCGATTGTCCTGCCACAGGCGAGCAGCACCGAGTAGGGGCGACGCGTCCACCATTCCCAGACCTGTGCGAGGTCGGTGGTGGCCTCCGCACTCAGCTCGGTGATCGGTACCAGCCCCGTCGAGCAGGATTTGCCCAGCCATGGAGAGTCCGTGCTGACCTGGAAGGTCCCTGGAACCAGCGGCCACTGGTGGCCGGCGAGTTCGGTTGCGGCGTCGCGAAGCTCGGTCCATCGCATCCCTGGAATGGGATGGATCATCCGAACTTTGGGATCAACTGGCGACATGGAGGATCACCACCGGGAATCTCGTTTCCCCGCTCAGTTGCCCGGCATTCCGAACTTCGGTCGCAGCAGCGTGCATCGCAGACACCCCTCGTTGGGTCTCGCGGTAGGTGCCGTTACAGCACCAGTAGGACCCTTCTCACCATGCCCATGGCGAGTGGCTGACGGAACGTCCTCGAACTGGCCGACGAACTGGCAGAATTACTGACAGACTTAGAGCTGTCACGTTTGGTGATTAGGTGATGTCACCCGTACTGTGGTGATGCGCTTTGCGGAAGGTCAGCGATGAGCACACACGGACACCGTCGCAATACTGAGCTGGAATCGGCGCGACGTCGACACAAGCTCACTCAAGCCCAGGTCGCCGACTCTGTGTCGCGGCACCTGGCCTTAGACCCGCCGATGTCGACTTACTATGTGTCCAAGCTGGAGCGTGGAATCCATCGGTGGCCGAATCCTGTGTATCGCTCTGCCTTCCGCGCTGTGCTTGGTGTGGAGTCTGATGCTGAGCTGGGCTTCTATTGCCCCAGGGCGATCGGAGAGGAGGACGATGTGCACCGGCGCTCTTTTCTTGGTCTGGGCACCGCCGTCGCCAGTGGGGTGGTGCTGAGCGGATCAGTGTCGGAATTCTTGGCGCGGGCAGAGTCGCCCACTCCCGTGCCGCAGTGGGTCGGCCGCCCCGAGGTAGCCCACGTGACCCAAAGCGCCGCGACGTTCTCGGAATGGGAGCATCTGTATGGAGGCGGGCTCTCCCGCGAGGCGGTAGGCGGGCAGCTGCGGTGGGCAGCTGGTCTTCTCGAGGCTCGGTGCCGCACCAGTGTGGTACGCCGGGAGCTGCACGCGGCTGTTGGCAACCTCGCCGAGGTCGCCGGCTGGATGTCGTATGACGCTGGAGCGCACGACTCAGCGGACCGGTACTTCCGATTCGGCCTGTACTGTGCCGAACGGGCGGAAGATCAGAGCCTGCGCGCGACGATCCTTTCTGACATGGCGCGGCAAGCTGTCAGCCTTCGGCGCGAGGATGCCATTGAGCTCGCCGAACTCGCTCAAGTCCGGGACGACCGGCTCACTGCTCGTGAACGGTCGATGCTCCACGTCGTGCGCGCCCGCGCTTTGGCCAGAGAAGGCAGGATCGGGGAGTGTCTTGCGGCCATCGAGCGAGCAGACGAACACTTCGCACATAGCGTCACCGAAACGCCGCCCTGGATGGAGTATTACGACGCAGCGGAGATGCGCGGAGACTCCGGGCACGCCCTGTTCGATCTCGTCCACCACGGCTACGATCCGCACCCAGCCATTCACCGCCTGGATTTCGCCGTGCATCACCACACACCGAAATACGCCAGGTCAAAGACCCTGTCGCTGATCAAATCCATCACTCTGCAGATCAACGACGACCCGGGCGTCGCCGCTCACCGAGGGCTGGAAGCCCTCACGCAGGCCCAAGATCTCCGTTCCCAGCGTGTCCGCAACTACCTCCGCGACCTGTACGCCGCGACCAAACCACATGCTCGGTATGGCGACGTGACCGACCTCCGTCACCAGATCGCCAAGACACTGCAGCGCTAACACAATGACCACTCCATCCGACCGCGCTCCAGCCGAAACCCGAGCCTTGCATGCGGCCTGTGCCCAGCGAGGAATCGACAGCGCACACGCCGAACTTCTCAGCTTGGGCGACAGCGCAACCTACCGGCTGCCACACCAGCTCGTCGCTCGTGTCACCCGGACAGTAACTCAGCGCGAAACCGCGTTGAGAGAAACCACTTTGGCAGCATGGCTGCTACACACGGCCCACATCTCGGTCGTGGAGCCCGCCGAAGAGCCGGTCGAACTCAACGACACCGTGGTGACCTTCTGGCACGAACTGACCTCGCACAGACCCGCGACCCCAGCCGAGATCGGACACTTCCTGCGTGATCTGCACACTATTACCTCACCCAAGGGGGAATTGCTCACACCGCTGCGGCCTTTCGTGCGGATCGCCGAACGAATCAACACCGCTCCGATTCCAGCAGGAGACAAGACCTTCCTGTGTGATCGCCTCCGCAATCTCGAGAACCGCTGGAGGACTGCCACGTTCACACTGGGGCCGGCCGTGATCCACGGCGACCCGCATGACAACAACATCGTTGCCATCGACGACGGCAGAATCCTGGCGCTTGACCTCGAACGCGTCGCTATCGGCCCGCCGGAATGGGATCTGACACTCGTAGCAAGCGAACACGACAGCTTCGGTTGGGTCAGCACCGCCGCATACCAGCAGTTCGCTGACGCTTACGGCTTCGACGTCCTTTCCAGTCCATCCTACGAGCTCCTGCGAGACATCCGCGAACTGCGCATGACAAGCTGGCTCGCCAACCGCGCCGACCAAAATGACCAGATCGCGAACGAAACGCAATACCGCATCAACTGCCTCCGCGGACACAACGGGCCACGCCCCTGGAACTGGACCGCGTCCTAACGACCTCGTGCATGATTAGCGATGGTGCGTGTTGGGGTGTTGTGCGGTCTTGATTCACATCGAAGAGGCCGTCAGTGCGGCGGTGGGCCTGCGT
>NZ_JBFAKG010000196.1:0-5510 GCF_040655595.1 Saccharopolyspora sp. NPDC050389 | reverse complement strand
CTGTCTTTTCATGTTTTAGCACACCAACACCACAAACACCCCCCCCCGCCCCCGTGACCAGCGGAAACTTGAACAGCGTGGGCGCCGTGCCCGGATCAGGCGGGGGAGACGGAGAGGAGCTTGCCCGCGAGGCCGCGGGCTCGGGTGGACAGGCGCTTGGCGATGTCGTTGAGGACCACCGCCGCGGGCGAGTCGGGGGCTTCCAGGACCAGCGGAGTGCCGTTGTCGCCCGCCTCGCGCAGCCGCGGGTCCAGCGGCACCTGGCCGAGCAGCGGCACGTCCGAGCCGATCGAGCGGCTCAGCGACTCCGCCACCAGCTGGCCGCCGCCAGAGCCGAAGACCTCCATCCGCTGGCCGTCCGGCAGCTCCATCCAGGACATGTTCTCGACCACGCCGGCCAGCCGCTGCCGGGTCTGCATGGCGATCGCCCCGGCCCGCTCCGCGACCTCGGCCGCGGCCTGCTGCGGCGTGGTGACCACCAGGATCTCGGCGTTCGGGATGAGCTGGGCGGTGGACAGCGCCACGTCGCCGGTGCCGGGCGGCAGGTCGAGGAGCAGGACGTCCAGGTCGCCCCAGAAGACGTCGGACAGGAACTGCTGCAGCGCGCGGTGCAGCATCGGCCCGCGCCAGACCACCGGGGTGTTGCCGGGGGTGAACATGCCGATGGAGATGACCTTCACGCCGTGCGCCTGCGGCGGCATGATCATCTTCTCCACCTGGGTGGGCTTGCCGCCCGCGCCCAGCATCCGCGGCACCGAGTGGCCGTAGATGTCGGCGTCGACCACGCCGACCGACAGGCCGCGCTTGGCCATCGCGACCGCGAGGTTGACCGTCACGCTGGACTTGCCGACGCCGCCCTTGCCGGAGGCCACGCAGTACACCCGCGTCATCGAGCCGGGCTCGGCGAACGGGATGCGCGGCTCCTCGGCGTTGCCGCGCAGCATCTTGCGCAGCTCGGTGCGCTGCTCGTCGCTCATCACGTCGAGCTCGACCTGCACCGAGCCGACGCCCTCGACGGCGGACACGGCCTTGGTGACCCGCTGCGTGATCGTCTCCCGCATCGGGCAGCCCTGGACCGTCAGGTACACCTCGACCGCAACGTCGCCGTCGGGGCCGATGGACACGCTCTTGACCATGCCGAGGTCGGTGATCGGCCGGCGGATCTCCGGGTCCTCGACCTGGCTGAGGGCCTTCCGGACGGCGTCCTCGGTGGGCGCGGACTGCGTACTGGTCACGGTTACCTCGGCAAGCTGGGGTTGCGGACGTGGTCGGTGGTCGCTTCGCTGGGCGCCAGCCTCGAAGACTCTCACACCGCGTTGTTGACAATCCCATGCTACGGACCGGTAGCCCGCCCCGAACAGGGCTGCTGGCCGGTGGCATCGCGCTGGTCAGTGGGGCACGCGGGACAGAACGCGATTCTTGTTCGGGGGCGCTGCGCAGTCAGGCGAACGCGTTCCGTAATATCAATCTTCGTGGCCGAGACGGCTCTTGATCGATTACCGACTCGAAGTGAATTGTTGGCGTACCGCAGTTTCCTCCGCGCACACGCCAGGGTCACGCGCTGCCTGGAAGGCGACCTGATCGCCGAGCAACGGCTCACGCTCGCCGCCTACGACGTCCTCGAAGCGCTGGCAGAAGCCCCGGAGCAGCGGCTCCGGATGACCGAACTCGCAGATGTCGTGCTGCTGTCGCGCTCCGGCGTGACCAGGCTCGTCGACCGCCTCGAACGGCTGGCGCTGGTGCGCCGGGTCCGGGTCGATTCGGATGGGCGCGGCGTCCAGGCCGTGATCACCGAACGTGGCGAAGCCCGGCTGGCGCTGGCCGCGTCGACGCATCGCACCGGCGTGGCGCGGTACTTCCTGTCCGCGACCGAGGGCGAGCTGGAGGCGCTGATGCGCACCTGCGAGCGGTTGGCCGACGGGGGTGTGCCATCCCCGCCGGGGCAGCGTGCGCAAGCATGAGGGCGTGCACGATGCGAACTCCACCGCTGCCGAACGGTTGATCCGCGCGGTCGGCCTGGTCCGGTTCGTGGACCGGCGGCTGCTGCTGGTCCGCGCCGACTACCAGGCCGCGTTCTACCTGCCCGGCGGCAAGATCGATCCGGGCGAGACCGAGGTGCAGGCGCTGCACCGGGAGGTGCGGGAGGAGCTCGGCGTCGGCCTGGTCGGGGCGGACTTCCTCGGCCGCTACGTCACCGACGCGGTCGGGCAAGGTGACGGGGTGCAGGTCGAGCTCATCTGCTACACGGGCGACCTGGATGGAGAGCCGGAACCGGCGGCGGAGATCGCGGAGCTCGCCTGGTGCACCCGCGAGGAGTACGCGGCACACGAGGTCACGGCCCCGGCGATCGTCGCGCTCTTCGCGGACCTCGACCCGGCCTGATCCCCGGCGCCCGCCTGAAATCGGGGCGTGATCGTCAGTCGTCCTTCGGATCTCCGAGGGCCGTGCGGGCTCGGCGTTTTTCCGCTTCGCTCTGCAGGCCCGGGAGTTCTTCGCGGAGCCGGTCCAGTTCGCTGCGCAGGTAGTCGCGGGTGGCGACCTCGCCGATCGCCAGGCGCAGCGCGGCGAGCTCGCGGGCCAGGTAGTCCGTGTCCGCCTTGGTCTGGGCCGCCCGCGCCCGGTCTTCCTCCAGCGAGACCCGGTCGCGGTCATCCTGGCGGTTCTGCGCGAGCAGGATCAGCGGTGCGGCGTAGGAGGCCTGGGTGGAGAAGGCCAGGTTGAGCAGGATGAACGGGTACGGATCCCACCGCAGGCCGACCGCGAACAGGTTCACCGCGATCCAGCTGATCACGAACACGGTCATCCAGAACAGGAACTTGCCGGTGCCGAGGAACCGGGCGACCCGCTCCGAGACCTGCCCGAACACCTCCGGGTCGAAGGAGACCGCGAACCGGTGCGGCGGGCGGGGTTGGTCGAGTCGGCGGCGGGTCAGCAGTTCGGGCATCAGTGCGCCTCCCGGTTAGTCGGCTGGTCGGTCGGGCCGGCCTCCGGCTCGGGTAGCCCGCTCTCCCGCCAGTTCTCCGGCAGCAGGTGGTCGAGCACGTCGTCGACGGTGACCGCGCCGATGAGGTGCTCCTCGTCGTCCAGCACCGGCCCGCACACCAGGTTGTAGGCCGCGAAGTAGCGGGTGACGTCGGTCAGCGACGCCTCGGCCGGGAGGCTCGCCAGGTCGGTGTCCAGCGCGCCGGCGACCAGAGTGGACGGTGGTTCGCGGAGCAGCCGCTGGATGTGCACGCAGCCCAGGTAGCGGCCGGTCGGGGTGGCCGACGGCGGGCGGCAGACGAACACCAGGCTGGCCAGCGCCACCGGAAGGTCGGGGTTGCGCGCCATCGCCAGCGCCTCGGCGATGGTCGCGTCCGGCCCGACCACGATCGGCTCCGGCGTCATCAGGCCGCCCGCGGTGTCGGACGAGTACGCCATCAGCCGCTTGACCGGTGCGGATTCCTCCGGCGCCATCAGCCCGAGCAGTCGCTCCTTGTCCACTTCGGACAGTTCGGCGAGCAGGTCGGCGGCGTCGTCCGGGTTCATCGCCTCCAGCACGTCCGCCGCGCGCTCGTCGTCCAGGTAGGCCAGCAGGTCCTTCTGGTCGTCCTCGGGCAGTTCCTCGACGACGTCGGCGAGCCGCTCGTCGTCCAGCGCCTCGGCCACTTCGTAGCGGCGCTTGGTCGGCAGCTCGTGCAGGGTGCTCGCGACATCGACCGCGCGCATCGTGTCGAACATGGCGAGCAGCTGCTGCACGCCCTGCGGCTGGCCGGTCAGCTCCGCGACGGCCAGCCCGGTGACCTGGCCCCAGTCCAGCACCTGCGTCGGGCCGCGCCGGCCGAGCCGCCCGGTGCGCTCCCGGACCGCGAGCTTGGCCAGCTGCCAGTCGCGGGTGCGGATCTGCTCCATCGCGACGTCCACCAGGACCGCGGGCGCGCCGGTGGAATCGATGACGACCCGGGCGTCCAGCAGCTGGCCGAGCACCAGGAGTTCGTTGGGGCGCTGGTGGAAGTGCCGCAGGTTCACTGTGCCGGTCGCCAGCGTCACCGCGCTCGACTCGATCCGGGTGACCCGCAGCATCGGCACGAAGATCCGTCGCCGGGTGGGCAGCTCGACGACCAGGCCGAGGACGCGCGGCGGCTGCCGCCGGACGCTGAGCCCGGCGACGACGTCGCGCACCCGGCCGATCGATTCGCCGTCCGGCCCGAACACCGACAAACCGGCCATCCGGGCCGCGAACACCCTGGTCGCGGCTGCCACGTGATCAGGTTATGCACTCGCCGAGCTGCCCGCCTCGTGAGCGGGCGTTCCGGTAAGAGCCGGAACGAGCACTCACGAGCCTCTGTGCCGCCGGGCACTTGTCCGGCTCCGGCGGCGGCGTGCGTGATACACACGCAACGACTCGCGATGCCAGAGGAGGACAACGTGGACGGTCGACGTGCCCGGCGGAGCTGCCTGGCGGTGCCGGGTTCCAGCGCGAAGATGATCGACAAGGCGCGCGGGCTGGCCGCCGACCAGTTCTTCCTGGACCTCGAGGACGCGGTGGCGCCGCTGGCGAAGGCCGAGGCGCGGGACCGGATCGTCGGCGCGCTGAACGAGGGCGGCTGGGGCGAGAAGATCCGCTCGGTTCGGGTCAACGCGCTGGACACCGAGTGGACCTACCGGGACGTCGTGACCGTCGTGGAGGGCGCGGGCGTCGAGCTCGACTCGATCATCCTGCCGAAGGTGAGCACCCCGGAGCACGTGCGCTGGCTGGATCTGACGCTGACGCAGATCGAGCGCGCCACCGGGCTGGAGGTCGGCCGGATCGGCATCGAGCCGCAGATCGAGGACGCCCGCGGCCTGGTCGAGGTGGACGCGATCGCCGCCGCCTCGCCGCGGGTGACGGCGCTGGTCTACGGACCCGCCGACTTCATGGCGTCGATCAACATGCGGTCGCTGGTCGTCGGCCACCAGCCGCCCGGCTACGACGTCGGCGATGCCTACCACTACATCCTGATGCGCATCCTGACCGCGGCCCGCGCGGCCGGGGTGCAGGCGATCGACGGGCCGTACCTGCAGATCAAGGACGTCGACGGGCTGCGCGCGGTGGGCGGCCGGTCGGCGGCGCTGGGCTTCGACGGCAAGTGGGTGCTGCACCCGGCGCAGGTCGACGCGGTCAACGAGCTCTTCTCGCCGCGGCAGGAGGATTACGACCACGCCGAGAACATCCTGGACGCCTACGAGTGGCACACGTCGGCGGCCGGCGGGAAGCGCGGCGCGGCGATGCTGGGCGACGAGATGATCGACGAGGCGTCCCGCAAGATGGCGCTGGTGATCGCGGGCAAGGGCCGGGCCGCGGGAATGGACCGCACCGACCGCTGGACCCCGCCGGAGTCCTGATCGCACCGGTGTTCCCACTGGTCACGCGGGTCGTGAGTGTTTTGGGCTGCTATAGACGCTGTTTTGGATGTGGTGACGTGCGGATGTGGTAATGCGGGTCGTTGTCTTCGAAGCGGCGGAGCCGCTTAGCCCACCCTCGCAACCGG
>NZ_JBFAKG010000195.1:0-5532 GCF_040655595.1 Saccharopolyspora sp. NPDC050389 | reverse complement strand
CGGCCAGCTTGACCTGTTCGGGCGGGGTCTCCGGCCGTGCCTTGAGGTGGGAATGCCGGATGATCTCGGGCGGGGTCGCCAGGCCCAGCTCTTGCCCTGGTACCGCACATCCAGGCGAGTCAAATCGAACGCACGCGGATCAACGCGCCCGGCGAGCCGGCGTAACCAGCTCCGCACCGTCCCCACCAGGTGGCCCAGCCCCGCGGCGATCGGCCGCCCCCAAACCCGCGCGCCTTCGCTGCCAACGCGGCCATGATCACCGACGCCACGAAGCCGGGATGGCCTGGTGCTGCCAGACGGTTGGGTCCGGCGGGCGAGATCAGGCGGTATACGACAGAAACCAGTGGTAAGGCTCGGCAAGCATGGCGCCGGCTCGAATGTGGGCAGGGGCCGGGGATGCAGTGCGCGACCGTCCGATAGCCCTCGCTGCGCAAGTTTAGTTTTCACCTGTTTATTTACGCTCGTTTAGCGGTTATGGTAGTTGCGTCTTAGCGGGGAGACTCGGGCGCCGCGTCACATTCCGGATACGAGAGCCAGGCGCCTGACGGGTCGCCTTGGAAGGTCGGGGTGCCACACGAAGGGAGAGATGACATGACCGCAACTGTGCCTGCTCGTCCGTATCACGACGTGGATATCTCGAGCGCCGCGTTCTGGAGGCTTCCGTTCGAGCAACGCGACTCGTCGTTCGCTCAGCTGCGACGCGAGGCGCCGGTGAGCTGGCACCCACCGATGGAGGTCCCCGACTTACCGCCAGAGGTTCACGGTGAGCCTGGTTTCTGGGCGCTCGTGCGCGCCCGTGAGATCGCGTTCGCGAGCGAAAACCACGCGCTGTTCAGCTCCGACTCGCATCGCTACTGGGGCGTTTCGTTTCCGCCCAGGAATCCGAAGCCGGCGCCGACGTTCCTGGAGATGGATCCCCCGGAGCACACGCGATACCGGCGCATCATGAGCGGCGCGTTCACGCCTCGGGCAGTCCGTCGACTCTCCGAGAAGATCGAACAGCGTGCTGAGGAGATCGTCGAGCGCGTGATCGGCGCCGGTGAGATCGACTTCGTCCGCGAAGTCGCGTCGAAGCTCCCCATGCTCACCGTTGCTGACATGATCGGTGTGCCCGGCAGTCTCGCGGAGGAGTTCGCCGAAGCGGGGGACAAGGCGATGGGTGCGAACGATCCAGCCATCGCGGGAGACGCAGATCCGCAGCAGTTCTTCCAGGACCAACTCGTCATTCTGCGCGAGATCGGACTTGAGCTCATCCGCGAGCGTCGGGCCAACCCTCGGGATGACCTCGCAACAGCGCTCGCTCTCGCCGATTTCGATGGCAGGCACCTCACTGAGGACGAGATCGAGTCAGTCATGCTTCTGCTGAGTGTCGCAGGCAATGACACGACAAAGCAGACAACCTCGCACACCGTCGTTCAGCTGTGGCGGAACCCCGATCAGAAGGCGTGGCTGACCGAGGACTTTGAGGGGCGCATCGACAGGTCGATCGAAGAGTTCGTCCGTCATGCATCGCCTGTCATTGAGTTCGCGCGGACCGCGACACAGGATGTGGAGATCGCCGGCCAGGTGATTCCCGCCGGCGACAAGGTCGTGCTCTTCTACGCCTCGGCGAACCGCGATGACGCTGAGTTCGAGGACCCGGACCGGTTCGATCTCACCCGTCCACCTCACCCGCACACCGGGTTCGGGGGCCGTGGCGTGCACTACTGCCTCGGTAATCACCTTGGCCGAGCGCAGCTCAAGGCCCTGTTCCGGCAGCTGCTCACCAAGCTTCCGAACATGGAGGTCGGTGAGCCCGAGCCGCTGGTGAGCGAGTTCATCCATGGCATCCGACGGCTCCCCGTCCGGATCCCCTGAACATCCGTACGGAGAGCCGCCGTGACCAAGAGGCCATGTCGATCGGGGCCGCTGCACGGGCATCGGCATGTGCGAAGCCGTTGCCCCCAACCACTTCGAGGTCGATGACGAGGCCGAGGTCACCCTTCTCGTGGAGGAGGTCACCGAGAAAGACCGGGCGCTCATCGAGGAAGCTGTACGGGCCTGCCCCGCCCTGGCCCTGAGGTTGGAGGAGGCGTGAGCGCGCCGATGCCGCTACGGCTGGTCATCGTCGGGTGCTCGCTCGCCGGGCTGCGGGCCGCCCAAGCAGCACGCCGCGAGGGCTTCGAGGGCTCGGTCGTGTCCGCTGGGCTGTCGATGTCGCTGACCTTGCGCCGGTTCATCGCGTCGATCGTGTCGCGCACGCCTTCCGATGCGTGGGGCAAGGCGGTCAGATCGATGCGAAAGCCGTCCACCAACAAACTCCGTCCTCGGCTCGTCTCCAGGTCATGGCACACCCTAGGCACCTCGAGAACGGGGCACGGCCGGTTGGTGATCATTCGCACGAACGGCGGAGTCCGGACTCGCGAGACACGCGACGGCCGTGCTGATCGGGGTGTGCGCCTGGGCACGACGGCCCGGCTGATCTGGGGCGACCCGACCAACCACTGGGGCACCGGGACCGGGCGCCCCAGGCAAGCGACACTGAGGTCTGAGGCCAGTGAACGTGACGTGCAGGTGGAGTCAGCAATCGAGGAGTAGACACGACGGCAGCCGGAGAACAGCACACCACATCGGCCCCGAATTCTATGACCCGAGCGCGCTACGGAAGCGGAGATGACCGTCATCGTTCTCATCGCCGCACCCGAAGGACGGCGCGGACATCGCCTCACCCGGTGGCTGGTCGAAGCAATGCCGGCGTGACTTCGTCGACAACTCGGTCGGCATATCCGCGACGCCTTTGGGAGCTGCTTGCAGCCCGAGTCGGAGACGGTCAAGCCGTCGAGCCCGTGAACAAAGTCCACGGCTGGACTGTACGAACCGCCGGGTGTGACAGATGGCGCCCTGTTGACTTCCGCAGGAACCGCGCTCGGCAGCTGGTGTCCTCGAGGTCCATGACGAGATTCTTCGCGGCTTGGGCGACCCGCGAAGCGGTCGGGTGTGCGGTGGTGCCCAGGATCCGGATCTGCCGGGTAGTGTGCTCGATGACGGCGAGCACGTACATTCTTGTTCCGGACAGGGTGACCGTCTCGAAGAAGTCGCACGCCAGCAAGGCGTCGGCCTGCGAGCGCAGGAAGTTGGCCCACGTGCTGGAGTTTCCGGTCGGGTGCCGGATCGATCCCAGCAGCCTGCACGATTTCCCAGACGGTCGAGGCGGCTACTTTTACGCCCAGGAAGAGCAATTCGCCGTGGAGTCGGCGGTATCCCCAGCTGGGGTTCTCCTTGGCCAGGCGCAGCACCAAGGCCCGGACGGAGCGTACGGTGTGTGGCCGGCCAGGGGGCTTCGGTTTGGAAGCGGTGGCATGGCGGCGTGCGATGAGGTCGCGGTGCCAGCGCGGCACCGTGTCCGGGCGTACCAGCAACGGCAACCTGCGCAGGACGTTCCGTGGCAGCCGGTGCAGTAGCGCTGCCAGGAACGCCCGATCGTTTGGAATGAACCGCACCCCGTTCTTGCCGAGTTGCCGCTCCAGCACCGTGATCTGATGGCGCAAGGCGAGGATCTCGACGTCCTTCTCCCGGTCACTCATCGGCAGCAGGCGCAGCATGGCGAACGTATTCGTCACCCCCCAGGTAGGCCAGTCGCAACAGCACAGTCGATCATCATGTCGTGGCGTTCGACAGCAGCGAAAGCGTCCGCTCGAGCGACTACGGTCGACCTACCGGACACCGCCGCATACCGGGGCGGACGAGGTTATCGGCAAGGGCACCGCCATTGACCTTGGTCCTCTCCGCTCTCGAATCCGTCACAAGCCGAGCCAGGTTGCGTAGCCGGTGAGATCGACGTTGGCTCTGCGGTGCAGGGTCACCAGGTCCGCGGTGCTTTCGCGCACCATCGGATGCAACCGGGTTTGCTGCGGCCATCACCGTCGCCTTCAAGAAACCGAAAGGCGGCGAACTCACCGGCGATCAGAAAGCCCACAACAAGTCTCTCAACGGCAAACGAGCCGTCGAGAGCGTCGTGGATGTCCGCGCAATGCCCGTGAGTCTGTTGAGAGTGCCGTAGTCACCAACAGACTCACGGGGCTTCAGTTCAGCTGCGGAGGTCGAACACCAGCCGGGCCCTGACCTGGCCTTTCTCGACCTCCTCGAAGCAGGTGTTGACCTCGTCGAGGCGGCGGGCCTCCCGGATTACCTTGGTGCGGCCCTGCTGGTGGAGGCGGAACACCTCGTCCAGGTCACCGCGGGTGCCCACGATCGAGCCGACGATGGTGATGCCGTTGAGCACGGTTTCGAAGATCGGCAGCTGTACGTGGTTGTCCGCTGGCAGCGCGACGAAAACCAGCTTGCCGCCCCGGCGCAGCGAGCTGTACGCCTGCTCGAATGCCGTCGGCGCCACTGCGACCGAGATCGCGGCGTCGGCGCCGCCGAGGTCCTTGATCGCCCGCACCGGGTCCTCGGTGAGCGCGTTGACGGTGTGGTCTGCCCCGAGTTCCCGAGCGAGTTCGAGCTTCTCGTCGACCACGTCCACCGCCACTACCCGCGCGCCGAAGATCTTGGCGTACTGCACGGCCAGGTGCCCGAGTCCGCCGATGCCGAACACGGCGACCGTGGACGCGGGACGGGCTCCGGAGAGCTTCACCGCCTTGTAGGTCGTGACCCCGGCGCAGGTCAGCGGCGCGGCGTCCAGCGGGTCCACCCCGTCCGGGACCTTGGCGACGTACTTCGCCGACGCCTTGGCGTACTCGGCGTACCCGCCGTCGATGAAGTAGCCGGTGTTGAGCTGTTTCTCGCACAGGGTTTCCCAGCCGCTGGTGCAGTAGTCGCAGACACCGCAGGCGATCCCCAGCCAGGGAATCGCCACCCGGTCGCCTTCGGCCACTTCAGTGACCTCCGGACCGACGCACTCGACGATGCCGACGCCCTCGTGCCCGGGGATGAGCGGGAGCTTGGGCTTGACCGGCCAGTCCCCGTGCGCCGCGTGGATGTCGGTGTGGCACAGGCCGGAGGTTTCGATTTTCACGACGATCTCTCCCGGCCCCGGCTCGGGCTTGGGAACCTCGTCGATGGTCAGCTCGTTCGCGAAGTTGTGGACGACTGCGGCTTTCATTGACAACTCCTAGGCGGTGCTTGTTGATTCTTGCCGGGAATCGGCTTGCGATCTGGTGGCCGTTCTCGCTACGACGAGGTTCGGCGCTGAGTAACCAGGAGTCCTTTGTAACCGCCGTCAACGTCGGGGGGAGCTCTCCGAACGGTCAGTTCTGGGTGCGACCACAGTTGCTGGAGGAAACGTTTGGAGGCAGCGGCAATTCACTGTTGCACCAACAAAACCCGAAGCACCGCGGCACATGGGTACCACCCGGCAGGCCGGGGACAGGGATGGAGCATCGGCCTGCCGGGCGGCGGTCTGGGGCATCAGTCGTCGCTGGACTTGTTCAGGCCCTTGGAGATCAGCGTCATGACCGACGAGTCGGCGAGGGTGGTGACGTCGCCGACTTCGCGGTTTTCCGCGACGTCGCGCAGCAGCCGTCGCATGATCTTGCCGGAGCGGGTTTTGGG
>NZ_JBFAKG010000194.1:0-6056 GCF_040655595.1 Saccharopolyspora sp. NPDC050389 | reverse complement strand
CACTGCGAGGGCCTGAGCCCGGTGCAATACCGGGCCCAGGCCCTCGCTGCCTAGACTCTCAATTACCGAGTCCAACTTCCGGGGCCCACTTCACGAGCAACCTGGTGCGGGGCGCCGCTCTTTCCCAGGAGTTCAGCGGTTCGGGTCTTGGCCGGTCGGGCGGATGACCAGTTCGTTGACGTCGACGCCTGGGGGCTGGCGGAGGGCGTACAGGGCCGCGTTGGCGATGTCTTCCGCGCGGAGCTTCGGGACGTCCTGGGTGGATGCCGTCATCTCGGTTTCGACCATGCCCGGCTGGATGAGGGTGACCCGGACGCCGGTGCCCACGCATTCCGCGCGGATGTTCTGCGCCAGGCCGGTGATCGCCCACTTGGTGGCGGAGTAGAGGTTTCCGGGCCGGATGCCGCGGCCGGCGTTCGAACCGGTCAGCAGCAGGTGGCCGCCGGTGCGGGCGAGCGCCGGCAGCGCCGCGCGGGCGGTGATGGCCGCGCCGTAGACGTTCGTCAGGACCATGTCGCGCCACTGCTCGGGATCCGCGCCTCCGTTGCCCAGGAACGACGTCTGCATGCTCAGTCCGGCGTTGGCGAACGTCGCGTCCAGGCGGCCGAAGTGGTCTTCGACGCGTTGGACGGTGGCGGAGAGGGCGGGCCAGTCGGTGATGTCGCAGGGCAGGGCGAGCACGTCGTCGCCCAGTTCGTCGGTGAGCGGGGCCAGCGAGTCGGCGGAGCGTGCGAGCAGGGCGAGGCGGTAGCCGGCTGCCGCGGCGGCGCGGGCGGTGGCCGCGCCGATGCCGCGCGACGCGCCGGTGATCAACATGACGGGTTCGGGCATGTCGCCAGCCTACGCTTGGTGAATATCTTTCATATCTACGAACATTTCAGTGTTGATCGAAATCAAGTCGGGTGGATCAAGCAAGGCGCGAGAAGAACGACGCCACCGCCTCGCCATATCGTCGAGCACGAGTTCTCCCACGTTGCCGGTTCAGGGAGGTGCCCGATGGTCGAAGAGGACAACGAGCGGCTGTTCCGCCGGTTCGTCGCCGCGATGAACCGGGGCGACCAGGAGGAGGTGCTCCGGGTCTGGTCGCCCGAAATGATCCACCACGGCCGGTTCGGCACCTACGGCCGCGACGAGGTCGCCGAGCTGATGGGCGGCTTCCGCACCGCGTTCCCGGACCTCGCCTTCGAGATCGAGGAGCTCGCCGCCGACGGCGACCGGCTGTTCGTGCGGATGACCGCGACCTGCACGCACCAGCAGGACTTCCAGGGCGTCCGGGCCACCGGGCGGCCGGTCCGGGTGCAGGTGATGGGCCAGGTGCGGATCGTCGACGGCAAGATCGTCGAGCACTACAACGTGATGGACGAGCTGCACTTCCTCAACCAGCTCGGCCTGGTGCCGGACGACCTGCTCACCACGATCCTGGCATGACCGGCCGACCGCAGGTCGCCGTCATCGGCGCCGGGCCGGCCGGGCTGGCGACCGCGATCGCGCTGCGCCGAGCCGGCCTGGACGCCATCGCGTACGAGCGCGTCGAAGCGCTTCGCCGCCACGGCAACGGCCTGACGCTGTGGCCGAACGGATTCGCCGCCCTGGACGCCTTCGGCGCCGGTGACGCGGTGCGCGGACGAGCCCATCCGGCGGCCGGGATGGCGATGCGGGCGGCGGACGGCCGGACGCTCTACGAGGTTTCCGAGCAGGTGATGAAATCCGTCGGCGGCAACGGGATGGCCGTGCACCGCGCGGAGCTGCTGGTCGCGCTTCGCGGGCTGCTCGATCCCGACGCGGTGCGGTTCGGGGCGCGCTGCGTCGGGGTTCGCGACGCCGGTGAGCACGCCGTGGCGGTGTTCGCCGATGGCAGCTCGGTGCGGGCGGACCTGGTCGTGGGAGCCGACGGACTCCGGTCCGCCGTGCGGGAATCCGCCGGGCTGGGGCGGCGGCTGCGGCACTGCGGGGTCGTCGTCTGGCGGGCCACCATCCCGTTCGAGCTTCCGGCCACGCCCGGTCTGCTGTCGATGGGCGGTGCGGATGCGTTCGGCATCTGGAAGCTCGCCGGAGACCGGGTCTACTGGTTCGCCTCCGCGCCCGCCGCCGATGCACGGCAGGCCGGGGCGGATTGGCTGCTGCGGCGGTTCGGTGACTGGCACGAGCCGATCCCGGAGCTGCTGCGGGCCACCGATCCGGCGCAGGTCGTGGCCACCGAGATCTTCGACTGCCGCCCGCTGCGCGGCTGGAGCCGTGGCCGGATCGCGCTGGTCGGCGACGCCGCGCACCCGAGCATGCCGAACATGGGGCAGGGCACTTCGCAGGCGTTCGAGGACGCCGCGGTGCTCGCGGCCCGGCTGGCCGAGACTCCGAGCGTGCCGGAAGCGCTGCGGGCGTACCAGCGGCAGCGGCGTGGGCGCGCGAACGCGGCGACGTCGCAGGCGCGGATGCTGGCGCGGATGGGCGGCTGGGCCGGACCGGTCGCTGGGCGGCTGCGGGAGTGGATGCTCACCCACGCTCCGCAGCGCGCCCAGCTCCGCCAGTTGCGGCAGATGTTCGAGTTCCGGATCTGATCAGGAGGCCGCCGTGTCCACTGCCGCCACCGAACCGGCGACCCCACCCGAAGTGCGCGGACTGCCGCTGCTCGGCAGCTTCCTGGAGTGGCGCAAGGACCAGCACGCGACGTTCATGCGGGCCTACCTGGAGCACGGGCCGATCTTCACGATCCGGCTCGGGCCGATGAAGGGAGTCATGCTGGTCGGGCCCGAGCACCACGAGTTCTTCTTCCGGGAGGTGGACCGGAAGCTTTCGGTACCGGAGATCTACCGGTTCACCATTCCGATGTTCGGCGATCTGCTGATGGCGGCGACCGACACCGAGCGGCGGCGCCGCCACGTGTCGCTGCTGCAGTCGGCGTTCCAGGGCGGCCGGCTCGCCGCGTACACCGAGGTGATGGTCGAGGAGACCGAGCGCTGGCTGGCCGGTTTGGGCCGGCGGGGCGAGTTCGAGCTGTGGGACACCTTCGAGCCGCTGGTGATGCGCATCGCCGCCAGCGCGCTGCTCGGTCCGGAGATCCGGGCGCGGATCGACGAGTTCCGGCCGCTGCTGGTGGACCTGGCCCGGGGCATGGAGTTCATCCTGCCGTCGAACCTGCCGGTGCCCCGCTTCCGCCGCCGGGACCGTGCGCGGCGGCGGCTCGGCGAGATGCTGCGGCCGGTCCTCGCCGAGCGGGCCGGCGCGGGCGGCTACGACGACTTCCTGCAGTCGCTGGTCGACGACGCGACGCTGCGGGACGAGGGGCCGGACGTGCAGGTCGGAATGGCGATGGCGACGTTGTTCACCGGCTACATCACCACCGCCGCGCAGGCCTGCTGGACGCTGGTGCAGCTGCTGCAGCACCCGGTGCAGCTGGACGCGGTGGTCGCGGAGATCGATGCGGAACGCGGTGGCGCTCCCGGATGCCCGCACGCGGGAGCGCGGCTGCCCCGGTTGGAGCGCGCGTTCAAGGAGTCGCTGCGGATGCGGCCGGTGATGAGCCACTACGCGCGCACGACGGCGGAGGAGTACGAGATCGGCGGCTACCGGGTGCCGAAGGGATGGCTGACCATGCTGTGCCCGAGCGTCGCGCACCGGCTGCCGGAGGTGTTCGCCGATCCGGAGCGCTACGACCCGGACCGGTTCGCTCCGGAACGGGCCGAGGACAAGCGGAATCCGCACGCGTTGATCGGTTTCAGCGGCGGGTTCTACCGGTGCCCGGGGCAGGCGTTCGGCACGAACGAGACCAAGGTGCTGCTGAGCGCGTTGCTGGCGCGTTACCGGCTGGGCTTGTCGGTGCCGGATCCGCGGCCGGACATGGATCTGGGCGTCACCCGTCCGGGTTCGCCGTGCCGGATCCGCTACGAGCGTCGCTAGGCTGCGCAATCTGGGCGAACATCGACTCGCGCGGGTCTGGGATGGTGGGAAGTCCGCGTCGAGGAAGGGTGAGCACGGCATGGCGCAACGCGACGGGATGAACCTGGTCGGCTGGCAGTCGATGATGGATCACGCGGCCGGCCTGCTGGAGCAGCGCACCGGTGCGGGCCTGGCGGAGTGGAAGGAGCGGGTCGCGGCGTCCGGGACGACGTCGGAACCCCGGTTGCGGGCGTGGTTGAGCGAGCAGGGCGTCGGCGGCTATTCGCAGGACCTGCTGGTGTACGAGCGCTACGGCTACCCCGAGTTCATGCAGACCGATCCGGCGGAGCTCATCGACGAGCAGTTCGCCGACCGGCAGGCGCTGCGGCCGATGTTCGACGAGCTGCTGGAGGTCGTGGTGGACCTCGGCGTGGTCACGATCCAGGCCCGCAAGACCTACGTGTCGCTGGTGTCGCCGAAGCGGACGTTCGCGATCGTCAAGCCCAGCACCAAGTCCAGGCTCGACATCGGGTTGCACCTGCCGGGCCGGCAGCCGGCCGGGCGGCTGCTGCCGGCGAAGAGCCTGCCGAAGGGCAACGTGCGCATCGCGTTGACCGCGGAGTCGGGCGTGGACGACGAGGTGGTCGCGCTGCTGCGGGAGTGCTACGAGGCCAATTCCTGACGCCCGTCAGCCCAGCAGCGGCAAGGCCAGCACGACCGGTGGGTCCGTGGGGCGCGGGCGGCGCAGCCGCAGGCGGCAGGCCCGCCCGCCGGGCACGGTCACGGAGCCCGCGGCGACCACTCGACAGTCGTGCCGGTGGTCCAGCGATTCCGCGATGCGGACGTCCGGGTCGAAGCAGACCGCGAGGACGTGGTACTCGCCGTCGCGCGGGCGGCGCAGCCGCACCGGCCCCGGCGTGGGCCGGACCGCGCAGCTGACCGGGGCGCCTTGCGGGATCCCGTGGTGGAACAGGCCGACGAACAGGATGCCGTCGTCGGCGCCGTCGACGAGGACGGGCACGCCGTCGGCGCCGGACGGCGCGGCGGGGGCCCGGGCCGCGAGCGCGGCCAGCGGCCGGTCGCCGAACTCGATGGCCATGGCGCGGAACTGGCGCGGTGACAGGCCCACCAGGCGGGCGAACTGGGTGGTGAAGGTGCTCAGGCTCGAATAGCCGACCTTGGCGGCGATGTCGGTGACCCGCAACGAGGAGCGGATCAGCAGGCGCTGCGCCTCGGCGATCCGCAGCGCGGCCAGGAACCGGCCCGGCGTGGCGGCCGTGACGTTGCGGAACACCCGGTGGAAGTGGAACGGGCTGAACAGCCCGGCGCGCGCGTGGTCGGTCAGGTACTGGGGGTCGGTGAGGTTCTCCCGCATCTGCTCCACGGCCCGCTCCACCGCGGTGTGCCAGCTGGTGGCGGCCGACGCCGGCTCGGCCTGGGCGAGTTCGGCCCAGTCCATCCCGATGGCGTCGTCGGTCCTCCTGGTCAACCCACGTCCTTCCCCAGTCCGCCCCACCGCGTCGACCAGGATACGCCGGGTGCGGGGAATTCCGGTGCTCGGCCGCAATTCGCGGTGGGCATTGGCAACTTGGGAGAAGGGTGCGTTCGGGTCGCTCGAATAGGTTGGGAATGCCGATGAATGGCCGTTGATTGCCGTCAGGTGGGAGGAAGCCGTGCTCGCAGGGCTGGCCAGCGTGACGATTTTCGTCACCGATCAGGACAAAGCCGTCGACTTCTACACGAACAAGCTCGGTCTGGAACTCCGGCGGGACGACGCGTTCGGGCCGATTCGCTGGATCGAGGTCGCAGTGCCGGGCGGTGGCACGTCGATCGTGCTGTTCCCGCAGGACAATCCGTTGTACCAGGAAGATCTGATGCGCGAGTTCACCGGTTTGCAGTTCGTCACCCGCGACATCAAGGCGACCTACGAGGAATTGAGCGCCAAGGGCGTTCCGTTCACCCAGCCGCCGATGCAGTTGCCGTTCGGGTGGACCGCGGTGTTCACCGATGAGGACAAGAACCAGTTCTCCCTGTTGCAGGTGGACGCTCCGCAGTGAGCCGTTCCTGCGGTGGGGGGGGGGGGGGGGGGCGGCGGGCCCCCCCTAATGGGGGGGGGGGGGGTGGGTGTCGTGGGCGGGTGGGGGGGGTGGGTGGGGGGGGGGTGGGGGTTGTTTTTGGGGTCG
>NZ_JBFAKG010000193.1:0-6095 GCF_040655595.1 Saccharopolyspora sp. NPDC050389 | reverse complement strand
CGAGGACTGGGAAATCGAGGAGATCGACCTGGGTGACCCGGTGGCGGGCGAGGTGCAGGTGCGGCTGGCGGCCTCGGCTATAGCCGCCCAAAAGACTCACGGCCGGGACGCCGGCGCGCATCGGCCCGGAAGCTGCCGATCCGTCCAGCCGATTGGATCGGGGTGGCCAGATTGGCACTCCCCGCCCGGGGAGCGGGCTCGTAGCGTCACGGCGAGGACGAAAACGACAGGAGGCAGCCGATGGCATCGGTCACCGGGAACTGGATCGCAGGCGAGCGGGTCACCAGCGACGCGACCTTCGAGGTGCGGCATCCCTACGACGGCTCGGCGGTCGCCACCACGTGCTACGCCACCGACGCCGACGTGGAGCGCGCCGTCGCGGCCGCGCACGCGGTCCGCCGCGAGTTCGCGACGCTGCCCGCGCACGCCCGCGCGGCGGCGCTGGACCACGTGAGCCGCCGCCTCACCGAGCGGGCCGAGGAGATCGCGCAGCTGATCACCGCCGAGAACGGCAAGCCGATCACCTGGGCGCGCGCCGAGGTCGCCCGCGCCGCCTCCACCTTCCGCTGGGGCGCGGAGGAGGCCCGCCGCTTCTCCGGCGAGCTGCAGCGGCTGGACACCGACGCGGGCGCGACGGGCCGGATGGCGCTGATCCGCCGGGTCCCGCGCGGGCCGGTGCTGGGGATCTCGCCGTTCAACTTCCCGCTCAACCTGGTGGCGCACAAGGTCGCTCCGGCGATCGCCGCCGGCACCCCGATCGTGCTCAAGCCCGCGCCGAAGACCCCGCTGTCCGCGCTGCTGCTCGGCGAGATCCTGGCCGAGACCGAGCTGCCCGCCGGATCGTGGTCGGTGGTGACGACCACCAACGAGAAGGCCGCCGAGCTCGTCGCGGATCCGCGGCTGCCGGTGGTGTCGTTCACCGGCTCCGGGCCGGTCGGCTGGGGCATCCGGGACTCGGCGCCGCGCAAGCACGTCACCCTCGAACTCGGCGGCAACGCCGCGGTGATCGTCGACGCGGACTGGCCGGACCTCGACTACGCCGCCGACCGGATCGCCACCTTCGCGATGTACCAGGGCGGCCAGTCGTGCATCTCAGTGCAGCGCGTCTACGTGCACCGCGACAGCTACGACGACCTGACCGCCCGCGTGGTCAAGGCGGTCGAGGCGCAGGGCACCGGGGATCCGAAGGACCCGGCCACCAAGGTCGGGCCGCTGATCGACGTGGCGGCCGCGGAGCGGGTGGAGCAGTGGGTCGGCGAAGCCGTCGCGGCGGGCGCCCGGTTGCTCACCGGCGGTACCCGCGAGGGCGCGACCTACGCGCCGACGGTGCTGGCCGACGCGCCGGAGGACGCGAAGGTCTCGTGCGAGGAGATCTTCGGCCCGGTGCTGGTCATCTCGCCGGTCGACTCGGTGGACGAGGCGTTCGAGAAGGTCAACGCCTCCCGCTACGGCCTGCAGGCCGGCGTGTTCACCCGCGACCTGCAGCTGGCCTTCCGCGCCTCGTCGGAGCTGGAGGTCGGCGGCGTGGTCATCGGTGACGTGCCGAGCTTCCGCGCCGACCAGATGCCCTACGGCGGTGTGAAGGAGTCCGGCGTCGGCCGCGAGGGCGTCCGCGCCGCGATGACCGACCTCACCGAAGAGCACGTCACGGTCCTCACGGGCATCAATCCGTGAACTACGGTTTCCAGGCTCGTCCTGCGTAGCGGTGCGGGTGGCGGCCCCCTGCGGGAGTCACCGCGGTCTTCTCGCTGTGGGATCCCCGACATCATGAATGACCAATTCACCACGTCGGGGCTGTCCTCGCGAGAAGGCCTCTGAGAACCCGCGGCGGTGCCGGTTGCGTGGGTGGGCTAAGCGGCTGCGCCGCTTCAAAGACAAAGCTCAAACCCAAAAGCTCGCGGCCTTCATCAGGTGGGACTCGGCGTACTAGGGTTCTCGGCCCGCTGAACACACGAAAAACGCCGCCCCGGTGACCGGGGCGGCGTTCTTCATGCTTTCGGTGCGTCAGCGGCGCCAGGCGGTCCGCTTCCTGCGCAGGTCGATCAGCAGGCCGATGACCAGGATCGCCGCGATCACGACCAGGTAGCCGTCCTCGGTCTTGAAGTGCCCGCCACCGCTGATGATGCCGCCGTGGTTGCCGATCAGCATGGCCAGGCACGCGATGACCGAGAACCAGCCCATGATCTGGGTGCCCTTCGGGAAACCGCCGTGCCAGCCCCACTCGACCGACGGTTCCTCGGCCGGGTCGATGGCCTGGCTGGGCTTCTTCTCCAGCTCGGTGCTCGCCACGTTCCCCTCCTGTGCCACGCCGGCCGCGCGGGCCGGAAGACAGTGCTCGGTGCGCGGATCGCCGCCCGGCGATCCACATTGCCCTCATCCTCGCACACGGCATCCGCGCCCGAGCGCGCGCCTGCCGGGCACGAGCAGCGAAAAGGGTGTTGCGGAAAGAGATTTCCGCAACACCCCGCGAAGCCACTCCGGTCCCGGCGCTACCGCTGCACCGCCTTGCGGCCGACGATCACCCGGTAGACGCCCAGCACGATGACCGAGCCGGCGATCGCCAGGAGCCAGGTGCTCAGCGACCAGAACCGGTCGATGCCGACGCCGAAGATCCAGTTGCCGACCAGCCCGCCGACGAACGCGCCGACCACGCCCAACAGCATCGTGACCAGGATTCCGCCCGGGTCCTTGCCCGGCATGATCGCCTTCGCGATGGCGCCCACGATCAGGCCGAGAACGATCCATCCGATGATGCCCATGGCTGTTCTCCTCACGTTCTGCGCCGCACCCGCATGGGCCGACCACCTGATCGTGAACCCCGGAAGTGATTTGCGCACCGCGAGCGACGAGTGCTCACCTTCTTCGGGGACAATGGCGGTGATGCACGCCGACACCCCGAATCAGAGCGCACCTAGCGAACCCGGTCCCCGCACCGTCCTGGTGCTCGGCTCGACCGGTTCCATCGGAACCCAGGCCCTGGACGTGATCCGGCACAACCCCGACCGGTTCCGGGTCGCCGGGCTGGCCGCGGGCGGCAGCGACCCGCAGGCCCTGGCGGCGCAGGCGCTGGAGTTCGACGTCCCGGCGGTCGCGGTCGCCAAGGGCACCGCCGTCGAAGACGTCCAGCTCGCCCTCTACGCCGAGGCCCAGCGGCGCGGCTACGCGGCCGGCGAGTTCCGGCTGCCACGGCTGCTGGCCGGGCCCGACGCCGTCACCGACCTCATCGAATCCACCCCGGCCGACGTGGTGCTCAACGGCGTCGACGGCTCGCGCGGCCTCAAGCCGACGCTGGCCGCGCTGGCCACCGGCGCGACGCTGGCGCTGGCCAACAAGGAGTCGCTGATCGCCGGCGGCTCGCTGGTGCTCAAGAGGGCCGCGCCCGGCCAGATCGTGCCGGTGGACTCCGAGCACTCGGCGCTGGCGCAGTGCCTGTTCGGCGGCCGCGCCGACGAGGTGGAGCGGCTGGTGCTGACCGCCTCCGGCGGCCCGTTCCGCGGCCGCAAGCGCGACGAGCTCGTCGACGTCACCGTGCAGCAGGCGCTGGCCCACCCGACCTGGTCGATGGGCAGCGTGGTCACGATCAACTCCGCCACGCTGGTCAACAAGGGCCTGGAGCTGATCGAGGCGCACCTGCTGTTCGGCATCGGCTTCGACCGCATCGACGTCGTCGTGCACCCGCAGTCGATCGTGCACTCGATGGTCACCTTCGTGGACGGCTCCACGATCGCGCAGGCCAGCCCGCCGAACATGCGGATCCCGATCGCGCTGAGCCTGGACTGGCCGCGCCGGGTGCCCGGCGCCGCGCCGGCGCTGACCTTCGAGAAGGCCCAGGAGTGGACTTTCGAGCCGGTCGACAACGAGGCGTTCCCGGCCGTCGAGCTGGCCCGCGCGGCGGGCTCCGGCGGCGGTTGCCTGCCCGCGATCTACAACGCGGCGAACGAGGAAGCGCTGGCGGCGTTCGTCGAGGGCCGCCTCGGGTTCACCGCGATCGTGCAAACTGTGGGTGAAGTGCTCGCCGGCGCCGACCAGTGGCGCAGCGACCCGGCGGGCTTGGACGAGGTCTTCGCGGCCGAGGACTGGGCACGCACTCGGGCTCGCGAGCTCGTGGGGAAGGCGGAGTAGATGCTGGTCGTCGTTGGCATCCTGATCTTCTTCCTCGGGCTGCTGTTCTCCATCGCGTGGCACGAGCTGGGGCACCTGGCGGCCGCGAAGCTGTTCGGGATCAAGGTCACCCAGTACATGGTCGGCTTCGGCCGCACCGTCTGGTCCCGCAAGAAGGGCGACACCGAGTACGGCCTGAAGCTCATCCCGTTCGGCGGTTACATCCGGATGATCGGCATGTTCCCGCCGAAGAAGGACGAGAAGTACGGCCGCACCACGTCGTCCGCGCCGTGGCGGGCGATGATCGAGGACGCCCGCCAGATGTCCGCCGAGGAGATCACCCCGGAGGACGCGCACAAGCAGTTCTACCAGCGCAGCCCGTGGAAGCGGGTCATCGTGATGATGGCCGGGCCGGTGATGAACCTCATCCTGGCGGTCGGCATCTTCACGGCGATCCTGATGGGCCACGGCATCGCGACCCCGACGACCACGGTCGCCAACGTCAGCGCGTGCGTGCTGCCCGCCACCGCGCCGAACACCGAGGTCTGCCCGGCCGGTGCGCCGCAGTCCCCGGCCGCGGCCGCGGGATTCCGGACCGGTGACCGGATCGTCGAGTTCAACGGCAAGCCCTACACCACGTGGGACGAGCTGCAGCTGGCGATCCGCGCGTCCAGCGGTTCGGTGCCGGTGGTCATCGAGCGCGACGGCCAGCGGATTCCGCTCCAGGCCGACCTGATGCAGACCGACCGGCCGAAGCTGAACTCGACCAGCGAGACCGAGAAGGTCGGCTTCCTGGGCCTCACCCCGACCTCGGTGCTGGTCAAGCAGGACATCGGCGGCGTGGCGAGCACCGTCGGCGGCTTCGTCAGCCTCACCGCGCAGAAGGTCGTCGAGCTGCCGCAGCGGGTGCCCGACCTGGTCGCCGCGATCTTCGGTGGCGAACGGCACCAGGACTCGCCGGTGGGCATCGTCGGCGCGAGCCGGCTCGGCGGCGAGGTGCTGTCCTCGGACATGGTCGGCGTCGACGACCGGATCATCATGATGTTCAACCTGCTCGCGGGCGTGAACCTGTCGTTGTTCGTGTTCAACATGCTGCCGATCCTGCCGCTGGACGGTGGCCACGCCGTCGGCGCGATCTGGGAGGGCATCCGTCGCAAGTTCGCCAAGCTGGTGCGGCGGCCCGACCCGGGGCCGTTCGACACGGCACGGCTGATGCCGCTGGCGTACGCGGTGAGCCTGATCTTCATCGCGTACTCGCTGCTGGTCCTGGTCGCCGACGTGGTGAACCCGGTCAAGCTGTTCTGATCGTTTTCGCGCGAAACCGCTGCTCGGCACGCGTGGCGGGCGCCGGTTTCGCGCGGGAACGGCGGCGGCGCAGCGGGCATTTCACCCGCGTGGCCGAGCGGCTGCGAGGAAGCGGAACCCGCGTCGGCGGGGCCGAACGGGCTTCGGCGTTCGCCGCGGCCGCTACTCGGATCGGGTGGTGGTGGGCGCGCGACGCTCGCTCGAACGAGACGTGAACCTACGCTGATGATCACCGAACGTGACCCGGCCGACCATGACGACGTCCAGCCGGATGAAAGGTCGCCGGTATCGTGGGGCGCGGGCGGTGCAAGCCGTCCGAAGAACACCAGAAGAGGTGGAGAGGTATCGATGACCGTCGATCTGGGCATGCCCGCGGCCCCGGCTCCGGTGCTCGCGGAACGGCGCAAGACCCGGCAGTTGCAGGTCGGACCGGTCGGAGTGGGCAGTGAATCGCCCATCTCCGTGCAGAGCATGACCACGACCGTCACCGCGGACGTGAACGCGACGTTGCAGCAGATCGCGGAGCTGACCGCCGCGGGCTGCGACATCGTCCGGGTGGCTTGCCCCAGCGCGGACGACGCGGAGGCGCTGCCGGCCATCGCGAAGAAGTCGCAGATCCCGGTCATCGCCGACATCCACTTCCAGCCGAAGTACGTGTTCGCGGCGATCGAGGCCGGCTGCGCCGCAGT
>NZ_JBFAKG010000192.1:0-6104 GCF_040655595.1 Saccharopolyspora sp. NPDC050389 | reverse complement strand
CGGTCGCCATGGTCCGGCTCGGCCTGTCGCTGCCGCCGGACCTGCTGGCGCTCACCGCCGCCAGCCACTCCGGCGAGCAGGTCCACCTCGCCGGCCCGGACCTGCGGAAACGCACCGGCAGAAGCCGAATCTCGAAAAGCGCAGTCCTAGTCCCGACGCTTCGGCGGCGGGGCGTCGCCCACGGATGCCGTGCCGGTCTTGGGCTTCGGCGGAGGTGTGTCACCGACCGATGCCGTATCGGTCTTGGGCTTGGGCGGCGGAGCGTCACCGACTGATGCCGTGGCAGTTTTGGGCTTGGGCGACGGAGCGTCGCCCACGGATGCCGTGGCAGATTTGGGCTTCGGGGACGGGGCATCGCCCACCGGTGCCGTGCTGGTCTTGGGCTTCGGCTGGGGCGCGTCGCCGACGGATGCCGTGGCCGGTTTCGGGGCTTCGGGCTGCTTCGGGTGCAGGGCGTCCGCGATCGACGGGCGCGGCGTTGTCGGCTCGATGATCGTTGGAACGCCCAGCCTCGGCGTCGAGTGCTGCGTCGACTGCGGCGTCGTCGGCTTGGCCGGTTCCGCCCGTTCCCGCTGGGTTTCTCCGAAGACCGCCGGGGCCGCGTCCGGCGGCGTGCCGAACAGTTCCTCCGGCTTGCTCTTCAGCCGGGACTGGTTCTTGCGCTCCTGGCCGCCGCCTTGGGCACCACCCATCCCGCCCATCATGCCCATCGGCATCATGCCGCCGTACATCCCACCGGCCGCAGCGCCACCCGCCACGGCCGCGCCACCGACAGCGCCACCGGCGGCGGCAGCGGCCGCAGGCGGAATCACCGAAGGCTCCCCGGCCCGCGTGGTGTCGCCCGGGGTGAGCTCCTGCCCGGCGTCTCCGCTGGCCGCGGCGCCGGAAACACCCGCCGCCCCACCGCCGCCAACACCGGCAGCAGCGCCGCCGCCGCCAGCACCGGACGCGTCGCCGCCAGCCGAACCACCGGCCGCAGCCGGTCCGGCCGCAGCAGGCTCGGCGGGGGCCGGAGCGGCTGGGGCACTGAAATCCCAGGCCTTCGTGGGCATCCGGTGTTCGAGCCGGGCCGGGCCCGTCGACCGGCCCGCCGCCACGTCGTCGCAGAACCGGGCGAACGCGCGATAAGTGTCCGAAATGGACTCCGCGAGTTCCTGCGCGGGCTGGGTCAGCTCCGCGAGGTGCTTGCGCGCCCGCTTGGGGCCTTCATCGGGCTCCAGCAGCGCCCCGGACACCGAATCCGCCGCCTCCGCGACCAGCGCGCCCAGGTCCTCGAACTGCGTCTGCAGGGCTTCCATCGTGTGGTCCAGCACATCGGCCAGCGCGCGCATCGTGTCGACCAGGTCGTGGCCCGCCAGGCCGACGTCCCGGATGTGCGCGAGGAACGCGTCGGCGTCCCGGCCCTGCCAGGCCGAATCGATCCCGCCCAGCTTGCCCTGCACGCCCTCCGCGGCATGCTCCACGCTTTCCGCGCTCTTGCGCCAGACCTTCGCGGCTTCGCGCAGGTCCGCGTGGCGGCCGACCAGCTCGGCGAGGTCGGCGGGAATCGAGTTCGCGAAGTCCAGCTCGTCGGCGATGCGGGACAGGTAGTCGAGGTGCTCGGCCACCTCGGAGCTCTCGCGCATGCTCATGCCTCCTGCTTCCGCAGCTCGACGACGCTGTCGTCGTCGCCACCGGTGTGGAAGTCCACGACCTCGCCCAGCTCGTCGCCGGCCCGGGTCAGCGTCTCTCCCGCTTGGCGGCTCTGGTCCAGCAGCAGGTCGCAAAGCCGTTGGTACGCCTCGGCGGCGCCCGCCTCGCGGCCGAGCGCGCCGAACGCCTCCGGGACGAGTTCCGCGGCCGCCATGGCCGGCTGCGCGGCCGCGATCTCCTCGCCGGCGCCACGCACCTCGCGCGCGCAAGTCGCCAGCCATTCGATATCGATCCGGATCCCCGACATCCGGCACCTCCCACGTTGGTCGCTCTCAAGCGTTCGTCTCCGAAGCGGCGAAGCCGCTCCGCCCGCCCTCGCTACCGGCATCGCCGCGCAGAACGAGTTCGGAGACAGGTTCTTAAAACAATCCGCCCGCAGCATCACCGTGGGCTGCGGGCGGATCGCTTGTTCCTCGGACGTTGGAGCCGACCAGTTCGGTTCCCGGTTCGCGGGTGGTTGTGAACCACGACCACCCGCGACCGGTCAGCTACCTGGTTGGGCGGCTCCGGCTTGCTGCTGTTGCTGCGGGTTCTGCGGCGGGCGGTTCACCCCGCCCGGCCCCACCGGGACCGAGTCGTAGGTCAGGCTCGCGTTCGCCGGGTCGAGGAAGTCGCCCTTCGGCAGCACCCGCATCAGCCAGGACGGCCCGGCCTTGATGTCCCCGGCGCCACCGATCACGCCGAGTCCCTGCGCGGTCGCGACGTCCTTGATGCCGAACTGCACGCCCTGGTCGGAAACCAGGAAGATCGGGCCGCTGTCCGCGCCCGCCTCGTTCGACGCACCGCGCACCACCGCCGCCTTGCCCGGCGGCATGTAGAAGTAGTCCACGCCCTGCCCGGTGCCGTCGTACTGGGCCAGCTTCACCGGCGCCTTCGCCGTCGGCGAGCCCTTGTGCAGGGTCACCGTGACGTTCTGGTCGCCGTTGACGTTCTTCCAGCTCAGGCACGAGGTGTCGGACTGCTGGAAGGTGACCGGGGCAGGCACCGCCGTCGGGAAGCCCGACAGGTTGAGCTGGTCGGTGGTGTCCGCCGGCTGGGCGTCGGTGACCGCACCGGTCGCGTTCGGGATGTCCTGGCTGTTGGTCTTCGACGCGTGCAGCACGGCCGCCGCGCCCTCGCTGATCTCCTGCTTTCCGCTCGGCAGCAGCAGGAAGAACTGGTCCGGCTGGCCGGGCACGGTGCGCTTGACCACGTCACCGGACTGGTAGCGGGACATGTAGCTCAGCGGCGTGCCCTCGCTGGGAACGGTGGGCACCTGCAGCGCCGGCACCTCCGGGATCGCGTTCAGCATGTTCGTGCTGATCGTCCGCGGCGTGGCGCCCCGGAGCCCGAAGATGTCCATGACGGTGGTCTGGGTCTTGTCGATCTTCGACTTGACCGCCTGGGTGTGCGCGCGGCCCGGCAGGTCCTTCACGCGGTAGATGAGGAATTCCTGGCCGGACGTCTGGTCCTTGACGTACAGCGACTGGTTCGGCGCGATCTCCGTGCCGTGGTTGCCGTCACCGCCGATGACCGTCGTCTCGACCTTCGCCGAGGCCTCAACCCGCGAGCTGCTGAGGGTGTCCCGGACCTGGCCGACGTCGCAGATCGCCCAGGACGGCTCCGCGGTGTTCTTGGCGTCCGGCAGGTAGGTCGGCGCGTTGACCATGCCGGTCAGCGCACCGCGCGGGAATTCGGCCAGCGCGGCCTGCTTCACCGTGGTGGTCGGCACCGGGCCGCCGCCCTGCCCACCGCCCTGCGCCATGACCAGCAGCTTCGCCGACGCCATGTTCAGCATCGGAATCAGCCGCTTCTGGGCCTGCTGGTCGGAAGTGACGACGAAAACGCTGCCGCTTTCCTTCGCGATGATGATCGAACCTGGCTCCGGCACCGAACCCTTGCCGCCGAAAAGGCCCCAAACCAGGAAACCGATGATGCCGACCGCGGCGAGCACCGCCCCGGCGACCGTGGCCCGCTTGTGCGTGCCCATCGGATCGTGCAGCATCACCGCGTCTTTGCGCACCAGCGCCGACTCCATGCGGCGCAGCACGAACCGATACGCCTGAACCTGTGACTTCGTTGTGGGTGTTGATGCCATTCTTCGCCTACAGCTCTCCCGTCCGAGGTACGGTTTCGCAGGATAGTCGCAGAGAGATACCGAATGGGTGCGGTTCGACCGAGTCCGTCAGTATTCTCGTCAGGCGGCTGACTCCAGAACGCGTCCCAGCGCGCCGTGCGCCGCACCAAACCTGCGAGGGGGAGAGACCGAACGGATGTCCGTGACCACACAACATCCGGCCCAGCCGACTGCTCCCGGGCCCGCCAATCCGCCCCGCGCTCGAATTCGCGCGCGCCGTCGGCGGATCAACGGCGTGACGCTCGGCGGCATTCCAGCGGCCAACATCGTGCTCATCGAGGTCGGCCTCGCCATCGGCCTGATCCTCTTCCTGATCAACCAGATGCTGCTGCCGGTGAGCGCGGGCGTGGCGGTGCTGGCGATCATCATCGCGCTGCTGCGGCGGCGCGGCCGGTGGTTCACGCAGTGGTTCGGGCTGGTGCTCGAATACCGCGGCCGCAACCACACCCGGGTTTCCCACCCGGCCAACGTCGACGCGATGGAACCGGCTGAGGACAAGGACGGCGACGGCATCATCGGCCCGGACGAGAACCACCGGGTCGCGCTGCTGCGGCTGGTCGTCGAGGACCTCGTGATCGCCCGCACCCAGGACCACGACCGCAACCCGGTCGGCATGTCCTGGCACGACGGCAAGTGGACCGCGGTGCTGATGGCAGAGCCGTCGCCGTCGCTGCTGAACCCGATCGAGGACACGCCGAACCTGCCGCTGGGCGTGCTGATGCCGTGCCTGGAAGACCGCGGCGTGGTGCTCGACGCGATCCAGGTCATCTGGCACTGCTACCCGGGAAGCGCGGCGCTGCCGTCGAATTCCCCGGCGCTGAACTCCTACCTCGAAGTCCAGGGGCGGCTGCCCGCGGCGGCGCGACGCACCACCTGGATCGCGGTGCGGCTGGACCCGCAGCGCTGCGCCAAGGCGATCGGCGAGCGCGGCGGCGGCATCATCGGCGCGCAGCGGGCGCTCATCGGGGCGATGTCCCGAGTGCGCAACGCGCTGGAGCGCCGCGGCGTGCCGACCCGTCCGCTGGACCCCGACGAGCTGCTGCAGGCCGGGATTTCCTCTGCGGAACTGCACAACGTGCTCGGTTCGCAACGGCCGGTGGGCCTCAAGGAGCGGTGGGACGGCGTGACCGCGGGTGGCGTCGGCCACTCCAGCTACGCCATCACCAGCTGGCCGAACCAGATGAACGACAGCCTCAACGTGCTCACCGGGATCCGCGCGCTGTCCACCAGCATCGCGCTGTCCATCTCGCCGGTCGGCGAGGAAGGCGAGGTCGGGCTGCGCGGCCTGGTCCGGGTCAGCGCCCGCACGCCCGCCGAACTCGACACCGCCGATGAGCGGCTGAAGGCGATCAGCAGCCGCATCGGCCTGACCCTGACCCCGCTGCGCGGCTCGCAACTGGCCGGCTACGCGGCGACGTTGCCGCTCGGAGGTGCGGCATGAACCGAAGCAGAACCATCGACGTGCCGGGCAGCCGCGGCGCGGCACCGGAATTCCTGGTCACTCCGGAAACCCTGGACGCCATCAGCCCGTCCGCCGACCGCGGCGGCGTGATCATCGGCTCGGACCCGCAGGGCAACGCGCAGGCCGCGTCGATGCTGCGGCCGCACCCGACCCGCATGGTCACCGTCGGCGGCCTGTACCTCGCCCGGCAGCTCGCGCTGCGCGCGATGGCCACCGGCGCGTGGGTGATCGTCGCCACCGGGCGGCCGGCGGCGTGGAAGATGCTGGAGCAGGCGGCCGGCCAGACGCCGGACGGGAAGCCGGTGCCGCTGGCGCAGATCCGGCGGCTGGCGCCGTTCGACCTGCCGCGGTCCTCTGAGGACACTCCGCTGCTGGTGATCCACGACGGCGGCGCGGTGCCGCAGGAGCTGTTCCCGCCGCGCGCGCCGTGGCAGACGACCATGTACGTGCTGCCCTACCTGCACCCGCAGGTCAGCAGCGGCACGGCGGCGAACACGGCGGACCTGGTGCTCCTGCAGCGCCTCCCGCTGAACCAGGCCCAGCTCGCCCAGCGCATCTGGAGCCTGCACGGCCACCAGGTCCAGCAGCTCACCCAGCTCAAGGACGACCAGGCGATCGCCCTCGGCAACATGACGTGGACGATGATCCGCCTGGTGACGAAGGCGATGGAACAGGAAATCCTGGGCCCCATCCGCCGCGGCGACTGAACCGGCGAAGCCGGAAGAAGCCCCGACCAAAACTGAACTGCTCCCCGGAAGTTGGACTGAGAAATTCAGCTTCGACCTTCGGGGAGCAGTCGCATGTTGAGGACCAGCTCGTTGACCGTGGAGCAGC
>NZ_JBFAKG010000191.1:0-6252 GCF_040655595.1 Saccharopolyspora sp. NPDC050389 | reverse complement strand
CCAGCCCGCTGACCCCCCGGCAGCCCCGGCCGCGCTCTCCCGCCCCCAAAAACACCCCCCCTACCCAGCGGCCACCTGGCGCCCGGCGGCCTCTTCAGCTCCGCGCTGCAGGTACGGGGGCCGAACGGCTTCGTGAAGAACCCCGCGCTGACGGTTCAGCGGGACGCCGAGCCAGCGTTCGCGCAGTACGGCGCGAGATTCGGCCTCACCCCGTCCGACCGCACGCAGCTGAAGGTGGACGTCTCCGGTGCCGCCAAGGGACCAGGCGCCGAACGCGTGCTCTCCTGAGCAGCTTCCCGAGTGCGGGTTCACCCTCAACGGCGAAGTTATCCAGGCCCCGCGGATTCCGCCGCCTGCGCTGCAGCTTCGCCAACACCGGCTCGGAGAGCACGCAACCTCACTGATAGTTTCCGAGAAAGAGGGGGTAAATATTGCTCACCGCAAGAACTGAGCAAGTCTATCGGGCCCGTGTACGACAGTTGGATCCTGACGGGCCCAGGTGGGCCAGAGTTGCAAGAGATGGTGTTCGGCTGCGAAATCCATGGGAGCCGATGTTTCCGCTGCTCGCTTACGACCACGTACTGACAAACGCAGTCGGACCCAGCCTGGGGCAACATCGACGACCTGAGGTGGATCACTGCTGTAAATATCTTGGATTGTCAAGCGGCCCTCGGCGCAATCAAGGGACCATTCCGCGGCCATATCCCAGCCTTGGTCGATGTCTTCCGGGGCAGCGTCGTGTTTGCGGACGCGGAGTTCGATTGGGCCGAACTGGGTGCCGCACAAGATCGCGACCCAGTTGTCCTCGCCAACGAACAGTCCATCCTGGCTACCCGGCCATGCGTCATTCATCCCGGGCAGGGAGCGAATGTGGTACTGCCCGTCCATGGACCGGACGGACAGCACCACATCGCCGTGCTTGTCAGGCACTCGCGCTATCCCCTCTTTGAGCGTTCACCAAGCGGTTGAACCGTCTTCAAGGATAGCTTGAACGTAGAAGTCGTCAAGGTTATGGATCCGGTAGTAGTCATAGTATGCACTGGTGATGCCGCCTTGACTGCTGTTAGCGTTGAACGGTACAACACGAGTAGATCGGTCGTCGGATGACGCTCCGTTGCCCCCTTGATACGTGGAAGCCAAGGGATATTCGTCACACGATTCTCCCTCTCCCACCTCGACGCCGGCGCATGAAATGTTACGGTTGTTTTCGATGGCTGCAGCGTCGGTAAGCCTGTTCAGCGGGTGGCCACCGACTGCGCCACTTCCCCAGTGACTCGGAAGCGTTCGAATAGCGTCGAAGACGTGTTGCGCCACTTCTTTGAGGGCAGGATTGTCTCGAACGTCGTACGAGACGTAGGCAACTCCATATTGATCAACGCATCCCGCCCCGAATCTGTTGATCAGGTTGTCGCATCGACCGAAAAGCGTGTTCTCGGCATGGTCAATGAGAAGGACGGGGTTTCCTGGCGCGTTGACCTGGATGGCCGCGCCCAGGTGCCCGTAGAGATCGCGAACGGTATTGAAGGGCATTTCTGCGGCATACTGCGTGTACCACTTCGAAATGACTGGTCCGAATGCGAGATTCAGCGACTCACCTTCAGCGTTCGAGCCCCCAAGTTGCGAAGTAGTACATACTTTAGAGTTGTTGTAGCAGCCCGTCCACGCGATTCCGCTGGCGGTTTGGAGGGTCCCCCACGCTCGCGTGACTTGAATATCGGTGTCTAGATCCCAGCTCGGCGTCACCCCATTTCCGTCGGGAAATTCCACCGAGGATCGTATAACTACGTCCATTTCACCAACAAGAGTGACTTGACCATTGGAAGTTCGCGCATTAGTGATGGTCCACAAGTTAGCCGAACACGACGTAAACCGATTCGGGTTATAAAATCCTTGATCACATGCCGGGGCGACTGCATTTGCCTCCACATCGCCCAGGCCTTCATAGCCATCAATTGAAGTTAGCGATTCCTTCATATCAGGACTCGGCTTCCCAGGCAATGATCCGGCATGCTTGACCGCGACAGTGCACTGGTAGTCATCCTGAGTGCCGGATATGCGCGCACGCTCTACGCATTGCTGTTGCTGCTGCCCAGCCTCGAGATTCGAACTGTTCAAATACGCCGGAGAGACTGCTAGCGACATTGCCGGCGACGTAGCCGCCGCGGCCACTGGACCAGCGATCGATGAGAGAGCAAAAGTGGTGGCAAGTAGCGCCAACTGCCTTTTCATCAAAGACAAAACTCCCTTTTATGTGACTCGACGCATTGCCTCTCGTTGACGCAAAGTCGTCCGAGCAAAGGGAAATTTAAAACAGATTTACAAAACTATCCATACGCCAAAAGAGCGAAAGGAAGGTCACATAGAAGTGACGTAACAAAAACTATGGACTCTGCGAAACAGCTTAGAATGAGCCGTGTTTTTCGCTGGCTCCTGGAGCTGATTACCGCAGGCAGCTACTCAACAGGGCACCATCGGCAAGCCAGCATGCGACGGCTCAGTGCCACACGTCGGTCCCGCTACAGCCGCCAAAGCGGGCACCATGCCGCGCGGGGAGTTCAGGGGATGGACGGGCGACGTCGGGGGCTCCCACCGCTTGACCATCCGAGTACCCGACCGCTGGCGATCAGTCGGCGGGCACGTGGTGCCGGTGGAGGGCGCCGGCATAGTAGAAGGGGAGGCGGGCGCGGCGCCCCTCCGAGCCCCAAGCACCGCTGCAGCCCGTATAAACATGGCGCAGCGGCCGCGTTTGAACCCACTCGGGGCCGCAGGGTCTGACACCGTTCGGTACCAGACCCTGTTACTCGGTTTCATTGGGTTAGTTGGCGGCTTCATCACCACGGTGTGCCGCTGTGAAGCGCTTGGGCTTGTCCTGGGCTCGCAGCGCGTATCCGTCGGCGACGAGCTTCTCGAGTGCGTTGGTGATGGCTCCGGAGGAGCGGTGGAGCGCTTTACCGATGGTGTTGGGGCTGAATTCTTCGTCGGGGTGGTCGGAGAGGTAGTCCTCGACCATGCCGCGCAATTCGCCCTTGCTCAGCCGAGGGCCCTTGGTGACCGCGCCCGGAGTGTCAAGGTCTCCGCTTCGGCTCTGTGCGATGTCGGTAGATTCCGGGTTCTCCGCGCGAGCTTCCGCATTCCGCTCATTGTTCGTCGGCTCCTCCGCGTCCGTTGATTCAGCCGCGCCGTCATCGCATGCGGTGTCGGTTGTGCTGGGAAGGGGCGTGGTCTGGCCGGTGTGGGTGATGGTCCAGCGGTCGGCGCTGCGGCGTCCGCCGTCGGCGATGCCGGTGATGCGACTGACGCTTCCGTCCATGGCCCATGCGGCCAGGATCTTCCCGGCTGTGGATCGTCCCACTTTCGCAGATTCGGCGAGGTCGGCGGTAGTGGCGCCTGGGTTGGAGTGGAGCGCGGCCCAGACCTTGTCCTGGGATTCGGTGCGCGCGGGCGCTGAGGTGGCCTCGGTGGCCAGAACGGCTTTCAGGGGGCGCTGCTTGGCCGAGGTGCGGGCGTTGTTGTTCTTCCTGGGCATGACGGTTCTCTCCGATTTGAGATGGGTGGTAGTCATGCCCCCGGGGGCGGTGCAGCCCCCGGTGCGCTGCCGGTCGAGCGGGCTACACAGACATGGACGCTCCGTTGCCCCGGTTCTGTCAAGTTGGCTTCGCACCAGGATAAAAGTCTTATGTAGACATTCCTCCTATCGGGCAGGCGACCGCCGATCGCCGTCCCTGGGCCACGATGTTGATCCGGGCCGTCCGGTGTCATTGGTTGCATAGGGACGGCCCGCCGTTCCGCTGGAAGAATTCGACCGGATCGGTTGGCTTCCCGTGTTGTTCGATCTGGAAGTGAAGGTGTGGTCCGGTTGATTCGCCTCGGTTACCGACCTCGGCAATGAGTTGTCCTATCTGGACTTCTTGGCCTTGTTGGGCGTGATTGCGGTTGTTGTGGCCGTAGGTAGTGATCGTGCCGTCAGGGTGCTGGATGCGGATCCAGAGGCCGTAGCCGGTGGCAGGTCCGGAGTCGATGACGGTGCCATCGCTGGCGGCGAGGATCGGTGTGCCGAGTGGTGCGGCGATGTCCAGTCCGCGGTGGAAGTCCAGTCCGCGAGGTCCGAATCTTGAGGTGCACTGCCCGTGCACGGGAACGGCCCACTCCCCTGGCGGTGTTCCGGTGCAGGAGTATCCGGCGAGGGCGGTGAGGAGTTGGCGTGCTGCGGGTTCGTGGCGGGCGTAGGCGTTCGGGAATCCAGAGCGCTGGACGGCTTGTGCCGCGTCGTTGAGGCTTATCGCCGGCCAGTTCGGGATGGCGAGTAGGTGCCGGTAGAACTGGGTGGCGGCGTAGGTGGGGTTCAGGATGTGTGCTGGTGTTCCCCAGCCTTGGGAGGGGCGTTGTTGGAAGAGGCCGAGGCTGTCGCGGTCGCCGTGGTCGAGGTTGCGTAGCCGGGATTCCTGGATGGCGGTGACCAGCGCGATGATCAACCCGTGTTCGGGGACGTTGAGTTGTTTGCCGACCGTGATGATCGTGGTGGCGTTGGCGATCTGGTCAGGTGAGTAGCCGGGCACGGTAGGTGCCGTCGGCCTGGCGGGTGTGCAGCGCGTGTGCTGGCTGCCGAGGAACGTGGTGACGACACCGGCGGCAGCAGCGGCCATGAGCATGATGAGGACGACGAACCCGCCCATGGCGGCGAGAGCGGTCTTGGCGAGGACAGACAGGGTCGATCACCTCGCCGTCCTGCGAGGTTGTGGCGGTGGCATGGGTGCGGGCGGCGGCAGGAGGCCCGGCGGAGCCACGTCAGTTGCGGGGTTGTTCGCTGGGCTGGGGGCCGGGAGATTCCACAGGCGGGTGAGGTCGTGCAGTGCGTATCTGCCGTCGCTGCCGGCGACCGCGAGGGGGGCCCAGATGGTGTCGGCGGGGCTGGGATGGTCGTGGTCGGGGTTGAGGCGGTCGGCCGCGGCGGTGGCGACGGGTACTCGGTGGGGTTGGTCGAGGTCGTGCCAGGTGTGGTGGAGTTGTCGGCGGACGGTGACCTCGCGGCGGCTGGTGGGCAGCCATATCAGGACGGGGGTGGTGATGGCGGTGGCTGTGGCGAGGTGGGCGTAGCCGTGGAGTTTGCGGGCGACGCGTGCCACGGTTTCGGTGCTGAGGTCGAATTCGAGGAAGAACTCGGTGTCGCCGGTTGGGGTGTGCCAGCGGCCGTAGGCGTCGGGGCGGACGAGGTCGCCGAAGTGGCGGGCGCAGCGGACCTCCGACCACCACGCGCTCAGGATTTCGTCGGGGTGGTGGTGGGTGCGGGCGATGAGGGTGGTGAACCACTCGGTGATGCCGATGGTGTGGGCCAGGCGTTGGTGGTGGGCGATGCTCATGGTCCGGTCGCGGCGGTAGCCGAGGTCTTTGACGTCCAGGCCGTGTTCGCCGGCGAGGACGGCGGCGCCGGCGGGGCCGAGGATGTAGTGCATGGGTGCGGTGCCGAGCACGATCGCGGGCTGGAAGCGGTCGAGGACCGACCATTGGAACAGCTCGCGCAGGCGCTGGCGGCCGGAGCGGAAGGACGGGAACGCGCAGGCGGTGATCTGGGTGGCGGTGAGCACGCGGTGTTCGTGCAGCATCCGGATGATCCATTTGTCGCGGGGTGTCAGCCGCCAGGCCAGGGTCGCTTGGTGTTCAACGGAGTTCGCGACGCGCGGTGTTGAGCGTGCGGGTTTGAGGCCATGCAGCGCGCGCTGCCGAGTCGGGTTGGTGATCACGGGAATAGCACTCCAGACCAGAGGTCATGGACAGGTTGGTATCGCAGCGACGAGCACGGCGAGCCGTCTCCGGGAGCTCGTGTGGTGGCTAGGCGTTGCGACGCGGATCCGCGCTGCGGGACTGATGTCCGTCCACGTCCTGGGGCAGTGGGGTCGACCGGTGGTGGTTGTGCCGGGCGATGCGGCGGATCTCCCGGGCACGCCCGGGGATCGGGGGCGGGAGGGGCTGGGTGAGGAGGGTGAAGGGCTCGGCTTCGGCGCCGTGCAGGACCAGTCGCGCGGCGGCGTGGTAGACGTCCAGGTGAGCCAGGTCGTGGTCGGACAGCCGTGGTGTGGTGTGGCGGGAGAGTTCGCGGGCGTCTTCGGGGCTGGCGTTGAAGAAGATCTTGCTGCGGGCGTTGGTGGAGATTCCTTCCTTCAGCTCGCGTGGGAGTTGGCCAAGGTGCTGGTGGGCCAGGGTCATGGCGAGCCGGAATCCGCGGGCTTCGGCGAGCATGTCCTCCAGCGGGTAGGG
>NZ_JBFAKG010000190.1:0-6345 GCF_040655595.1 Saccharopolyspora sp. NPDC050389 | reverse complement strand
CACCATGGTCCGCTGGGCCGCCATCATCCACATGACCCGCCGCCTCGCACGCCTACCACAACACCAACCACAAGATCCAAAACAGCCTCTATAGCGACACAAAGTGCACACGGGCTTTGACCAGGGAAAACACTCAACAGCGCGGGGATGCAAACGCGGTCCGCCGCATGCGCGAGGGGTGCGCACAAGTCCGGGCGGTGATCGCCCGTATGGTCTCCACGTGCATCCAGGGTCGGCGAAAAAACTTCGGCTGTACGCGACGCTGCTCGGGCTGGTCGGCACCGTGCTGGCGGTGCTCGTGCCCTTCCTACCTGTCAATCACGACGTGGTGACATTACGGTGGCCAACTGCTGAAGGCACCAGGTCGGTGTCCGCCCCGTTGGTCGCCTACTCGCCGCTGTGGCTCGACGCGAAGGTGCCGTGCGCCGCCGCGCACAGCCTGGACGCGCGCACCGCGGGGCCAGGAATCCTGCTGAGCACGAACCCGCCGTCCTCGGACTACGGCAAGCTGACCGGGCTGACGCTGCAGGTCGACGACGGTCAGGCCGCGCTGTTCTCCAAGGGCCAGCAAGTCAGCACGGTGCAGCTGCCGGCCGGTGACTGCACGATCGACGTGCGCGCGGACGCCGGCGGCACCACCGCGGGCGTCAACGAGCAGGCGTGGGCACGCGTCCTCGGCGATCAGCGCCCGCAGCTGACCGGTATCTACTCGTCGCTGGACAACGCCGTGGACGACGTGCGCGGGCTGTCCTTCGAGGCGCGCGTCGACAACCGGTTCAGCAGCTACGCGACGTCGCTCAAGCTCGTGGTGATCGCCCTTACCGTGGCGGCCTTCATCGGCTCGGTGCTCTGCCTGCGGCGACTGGACGTGCGCGCCGGACGGCGCCCGCCTCGGCTGGCCCCGCTCCGCTGGTGGAAGCCGACCTTCCGCGACGTCTCGGTGATCGGCGCGCTGGGCGTGTGGTGGCTGGTCGGCGCGATGACCTCCGACGACGGCTACGTGCTGAGCATGGTGCGGTCGGAGCAGAGCGCCGGGTACGTCAGCAACTACTACCGCTGGTTCGCCAACCCCGAGTCGCCGTTCGGCTGGTTCTACGAGTTCTACGCGCTGTGGGTGCAGGTCTCGACGGCGACGCCGTGGGTGCGGCTGCCCGCACTGCTGATGGGCATCATCAGCTGGCTGTTGATCAGCCGCGAGGTGCTGCCGCGACTCGGCCAGCAGGTGCGGCGCAGCAACGCCGCCGGCTGGGCCGCCGCCGCGGTGTTCCTGGCGTTCTGGCTGCCCTACAACAACGGGCTCCGGGCCGAACCGGTCGTGGTGCTGTTCTCGCTGCTGGCTCTGTGCGCCGTCGAGCGGGCCGTGGCGACCGGGCGGCTGATGCCCGCCGCGCTGGGCCTCGTCGGCGCCGCCTTGTCGGTGGGCGTCAACCCGCACGGCCTCGTCGCGGTGCTGCCCTACATCGCCGCGATCAAGCCGCTGTACCGGTTGGTGCGCAAGCGGGCCCAGGAGTTCGGCTGGCTGCCGGTGCTGGCGCCGATCTCCGCTTCCGGGTTCGTGATCCTGACGCTGGTGTTCTACGACCAGACCTGGCAGTCGGTCATGGACTCGATGGAGCTCAAGACCACCTTCGGCCCGAACGGCCGCTGGTACGAGGAGCTCAACCGCTACAGCCTGCTGTTCAGCCAGAGCCCGGACGGTTCGCTGACCCGCCGGTTCCCGGTGCTGCTGGTGATCCTCTGCCTGGCCACCTGCGCCGTGGTGCTGCTGCGGCGCGCCCGCATCCGAGGCGCCGCGCTCGGCCCGAGCCGACGGCTGCTCGCGATCACCGCGCTGTGCTTCGCCGTGCTGGCCCTGACTCCCACCAAGCACACCCACCACTTCGGCATCTTCGCCGCCTTCGGCGGTGCTCTGGCAGCGCTGACCGCGCTGGCCACCAGCAGCACCGTGCTGCGCTCCCGGCGCAACCGAGCGGGCTTCGTCGCCGGCCTGATGGTGATCCTGGCGTTCGCCTCCACCGGCCCGAACGCCTGGTGGTACGTCTCGGGCTGGGGCGTGCCGTGGTTCGACAAGCCGCCGTCGATCAGCGGGCACAACTTCAGCACGCTGTTCCTGGTATTCGCCGGGATAGCGGGCGTGATCGCGCTTATCGAGCACCTGCGCATCGACGAGAACAACCCGAAGATCGTCGACGAGCGCTGGGACAGCCCGGAGAAGCGCAGCCGCGCCCTGCGGCTCGGCACCGCGCCGTTGTCGCTGCTGTGCGCGCTGATGGTGTTCGGCGAGCTCGCGGCGTTCGGCAAGGCCATCCAGGAGCGCGGCGACAGCTACAGCCTGTCCACGGACAACATCAAACAGCTCACCGGCAACAGCTGCGGACTGTCGGACTACATCGGGGTGGAGACCGATCCGCAGGCCAGCGTCCTGCCGGTGGCGGCCGACCAGCCCTCGGCGCTCGCGCCGACCCGGGATCCGGCGGTGCCGGTGCCGCCGCGCCGGCTGGCCGGCCGGGAAACCGCCGAGCAGTACCTGCAGCCCAAGCAGGTGGGCTTCACCCGGCCCGGCGTACCTCCCAGCGACGGCGCCGATTCGGACGCGCCGAGCTGGAAGCCGCCGCACCAGTTCGGCGGCGACAACGCGCCGGTGTGGGGCAGCTTCGACGAGGCCGGCACCAACACCGGTGAGCTGCGCACGCCCTGGTACGACATCCCGGATTCGGCTCGCAACGGCGAGGTGCCGGTGGCGGTGAGCCTGGCGGGCGCGGAGACCGGCGCGAACTTCGTGGTCTTCGAATTCGGCAAGGAGACCGACCGGGGCTTCGAGATCACCGGCCGCTACACCGCGGAGCAGGGCCCGCCGCCCGGGTGGCGGGATCACCGCTACATGCTCGGCGCCGAGGCCGAGGGCGCGACGAAGATGCGGCTGGTCGTGGTCGACCAGGCGCTGGGCCGGGAGGGCTGGCTCGCGGTGACCGCGCCGCGGGTGCCGAAGCTGACGAACATGACCGACGTCATCGGCGACAGCGCGACGTTCGTCGAGTGGCCGGCCGCGCTGGTGCACCCGTGCCTGCGGATTTCCGGTCTGTACAACGGGATCGCGGAGATGCCGCAGTTCCGGGTGTCGGCCGGCGAGGAGGTCCGGGACATCGGCGAGGGCTGGTCGTCGCCGGATGCCGGCGGGCCGTTCGGCTGGCTGACGATCGCGTCCAGCGTCCGCGAACTGCCGACCTACCTGCGCAACGATCCGCAGCAGGACTGGGGTTCGCTGTACGTGGTGCACCCGTACGACGCGGATGCGCTGCCCGCGCAGGCGGCGATCGAGGTGCATTCGGAAACCCACTGGGGCACCTGGTCGCCCGGCCCGCTGACGCAGGCCGTGGAGCTGCCGGGCGACATGCCCAGCTCCGACGACCGCACGGACATCCCGACCTTCGACGACAAGCAGGACTGATCCCGGGCGAAGGGCACCGCTGACCGAGCAAGCCGGTCGGCGGTGCCCTTCGTTCATGACTGGTGTCGGCGTGGGCGGGCATCATGGGGTCGTGAGTCGGTATCGGGAGCGGCCGCCGGTCGGCGCGCTGGCCGGGGCGATCGCCTGCGTGTGGACGCACGGGGCGGACGCGGGCGGCCACGTGCAGCGCGTGGTCCCGGACGGCTGCGTGGACCTGATCTGGATGGGCGACCGCCTCGACGTGGTCGGACCGGACACCACCGCCAGGCTCGCGGCGCTGCCGCCGGGGAGCCGCATCACCGGGATCCGAGCCAGGCCCGGTGCCGCCCGGCTGCTGCTGGGCGGCATTCCCGCCACCGAGCTGCGCGATCTGCAGGTCGACGGCCTCGACTGCTGGGGCACTTCGCTCCAGTGCACAGTGGACAGAATCCGCGAAGCCCCGGAGCAGGCGGGGCGGATTCTCGAGGAATTCGCCTGCTCGCGGTTGTCGGAGTTCCGGCCCGATCCGGCGCTCGCGCCCGTCGTGGCGGCTCTCGACTCCCCGGCCCCACTCGCGATTCCGGCGCTCGCCGACACCCTCGGGTTGTCCGAGCGCCAGCTGCGGCGACGCGTCACCGCCGCCGTCGGCTACGGCCCGCAGGCCCTCGCCGCGGTGCTCCGCTTCCAGCGGGCGACGCGGCGCGGCACCGGCCCTGGCGGGCTCGCGGAGCTCGCCCACGCCACCGGCTACGCCGACCAAGCGCACCTCACGCGCGAGTTCCGCCGCCTGGCCGGCGTGACCCCTGGCCGGTATTTCAGCCCGCTTCCGCAGAACGACCCGTGAGTACTTTTTGTCGCTATAGCGGCTGTTTGAGAGCTCGTTTGCGCAGTGGTGCATCCTCGTTGGCTGGTGTGGAGTGAACGACCTGTTCTCCTCGATAGGTGAGGTGAACGGTCCGTTCGCTTCATCCATCCAACGTCGGCGGGCACCAGCTGGTGTGGGGTGAACGGCCCGTTCGTCCCGATAGGCGAGGTGAACAGGCCGTTCGCTTCACCGCTTTGAAGGCACAAGCCGCCCTGCCACGACCCCACACCACCACATCCAAAACAGCCTCTATAGCAACCAAAAGTACACACGGCACCTGACGATCAGCCGCGTTCGGCCAGAGCGCTCCAGAACTCCAGGCGGTGCTCGGCGGCGAAGTCCGTTCCGGTGATCTGATCCGGGTGCAGCGACTGCACGTGCGGCTCGGCGGCCGAAAACGTCGGCCAGCCGGGCAGATCCGGCCCGTTGGGATCGCCGCTGCGCGCGAAGTTCGCCCAGTAGCGGTTCATCGTCGCCGCCAGCCGCCGCTGCGCGTCGTTCAGCGGCGCCGGCTCACCGAGGTCGAACTGGTAGGCCACCTCGGCGGAATGGTGGGCGCCTGGCGGGAATCCCGGCGGAAACGGCACGACCGGCGGCGCATCGCGGTCGGCGAACTCGTAGACGTAGGTGGCGGTGTCCGCGCTCAGGGCGTGCGTGAAGTCCCACACCGAGCGCGCCCAGGCGCAGTCGCCGACCACTTCCGCCCACGCCAGGCCCGGAGTCGGATACGCCCCGGCTGGATACTGCTGTGCGACGTCGTCCGCCGCGGCTTCGAAGGCCTCGGCGAGCAGCTTGTCGTAGCCGTCGGCCGTGCTCGCCGATGTTGCGCTGCACCCAGCGCAGCACCGCCTGCTGGTCTTCGAGGCCGAAGCCGCCGCCTCCCGCCAGGCCCGGGTAGCCGAAGTTGCCGAAGATGCCCAGCCGCGAATTCGGCGCGACCACCACGACGTCCTCGGCGACCGCGAGTCGGTGCGCGTCGAAGATCGCGCCCTCGCCGTTGGCGCCTCCACCGCCGTGCAGCCACACCATGACCGGCTTGCGGCCGCCGGTGCGGGGCGCGGTCACGTTCAGGAACAGGCAGTCCTCGTCCAGGCTTGCGATGTCGGCGAAGTCCTGCGGGAGCTGCGGGCACGGGTTTCCCGGCGCGGTCGCGTCCCGCACCTCCGGCCACGGCTCGACGGGCTGCGGCGAACGCCAGCGCAGCTCGCCGACCGGCGGCGCGGCGTAGGGAATCCCTTGGAACAGCCGGTACTTCTCGAAGGTCAGCCCGCGCACGCGGCCCGAATCCAGTTCCACGATGTCGTCCATGACACCTCCGTGTTGCGGGGACGTCCCGGCTCAACCCGCGCGGGTGGCCAGATCGAACATGGTCGCGAGCTCGCGGGCGTAGAGGTCGGCGTCGGCGTCGGGCTCCACTCCGAGGCGCAGCGCGACACCGTCCAGCGCGTGGCGCAGCGCCACGGCCATCACGTGCGGGTCGAAGTCCCGGAACTCCCCCGCCCGCTGGCCGGCGCGGAGCAGTTCCCGCATGCCTTCGAGTTCCCGCCGGTGCGGCAGCGCCGCGTCATCGCCGCGCTCGTTCAGGAAGATCTCGGTGAGCGCCCGGATCTTCCGGTGGTGCACGCGGTAGAAGTCCACACTGGACTCGATGAATGCCCGGAGCTGGTCGCGCGCCGTGCCGGCCGCCTCGATCCGCTCCCCCACCAGCTCCTCGGCCACCGCGTACACGTCGGTGACCACCTGCTGCATCAGCTCGGCCTTGTTCTTGAAGTGGTAGGAGATCATCCCCGTGCTGCTCAGCCCGGCCCGCTTGGCGATCTGGCCGAACGACGCCCGCGAGTAGCCGAGCTCGACGATCGTGTCGATGGCGGCCTCGACGATCTGCGCCCGCCGACCGCGCTCGGTGAACGACCGCTCTTGCTCACCTGAGCCGGAATTTGCTCGCATGAGCAAAACGTAGCACAGGTGAGCAAGGACGGGTTGCGTACGGGGCCGTGCCGCGATGAGCACCGCCACGTACACGCCGATGCCGGGCAGCTTGATGCTCAGCGCG
>NZ_JBFAKG010000189.1:0-6602 GCF_040655595.1 Saccharopolyspora sp. NPDC050389 | reverse complement strand
CTGGCCTTGAGGGCCTTGCTATACCCCTCATCACCGGCATCGACAGGCGCCTGAGCACTACGCTCGCCATCGCCATGCAAGATCTGCGTCACTGATCCTCGTCTCCGATTTGAGGACTCCGCCGGAACGCAGCGGGTTGCCCGCCAAGCGAGCGGTTCCCGGCAGAGCCCACGAGCCAGCTGTTCGGCGCATTCCACCAGCCGCGCAGACCCAAGTCGAGTCCACGAAACCTTCACTTCCCAAAAGGGCAACCTGCGAAGCACCTGCGATCGACGCCCGACGTGGTGGTAGTGTCCGGAACCTTTTGCACCGGGCCGTTTCCGGCGAGCTCGCCCGCACCGACGGTGTGCCGCGAGGACTCGACGACGAGCCTCCGCGCGCACCCGGACCTGCGTCTTCATGGCGCGCAGTCGAATCACGGACTTTCCTGCGGCCGAAAGGTTTTCGGATGCAAATCCGACCGCCGCGACTGACCGGGAGACAACGTTTCAGACACGGTCGAGCACCGAAACGTGAAGAACCAGAAAGAATTCCGCCACCGCACCGGACATCAAGCGGGTCCGAGTGTGCACGCAAGCCCCATGAAAAGGGACATCGGCCGGTGCCGAAATCCCGCCGGAATTCCGCACCCCGGGCGGGTTGGAGCCCCACGGCCACCACGATGCCACCGCCGCGGATTTGGTGCAGACCATTTGGTGGCGAAACTCTGCAATCGCACGATTCCCAGCTGACGTCTAGCTCGCACGCCCCGACCCGCCAACAGTCCACTGTGGCCAGTCAGAATCGCGCGGCACGCAGCTGTGCTCGCCGACGCGCCTGATCAGACCTCGTCCCGGCCGCCGTCCAGCGGTTCCGCAAGCGCTTCGGCGACGTCTTGGACGGGCGGACCGGCGAGGGCCCACCCCTTCCCATCGGCACTGAAGGGGTACCAAAGACCATCCTGGCCGAGGCGCAGCTGCACCCCGTGGTCCCCGAGCGTCCACCTGTTGCGCCACACGCGCACCTCCGGCGGTTCGCCGAGGCCGACGTCCCGCCACGCGTCGTCGATCTCCACCCGGGCACGTGCCGATGCTTCGCGGGGCGGCGTCCACGCGTCTTCCAGCGCTGCTGGACCGGTCTTCCCGGCCAGTTTCCAGGCGTGCACGGCGCGGGTGAAGTCCACCGGGCGGGCAGCGGCGCGGCCCGCCCGTCCGGTCAGGTCGTCCCGGTCGGCCCGGGCGGCGAGCCGCACCACGTCGGTCCACTGATCCGGCTCGCCCACGGGCGCATCCGCCAGCAGCGAACGCGCCCGGTCCGCCGCATCCGCGGCGAGCACTGCGATCGCGGCCGCAGCGACCGGCGACTCGCCGTAGCCCGGCAGCAGGCGCACATCAGCTGCGGAAGGCGCTGAAGTGGTCCATCGCGGCGCGCCGAGGGCTGCTGCCAGCTGAGCCGGTCGCCGCGCGACCCGCGGTGAATGTCCGGCACAGCACATGATGAAGGCCCGCCGGGGGAGCGGCGGGCCTTCATCGGTTCTCGGTGAAGGGTGCTGTTCGTCAGGCGGTGTAGCCCTTGGGCTGGATCAGCGAAGCGATCTGGTCGAGGCTCAGCCAGTAGTCCTCGATCCCGCTGAACCGGGCCGGATCGGAGATGTGCACCGTCTTGTTCTCCGCGTCGTAGCCGACGATCGCCACGTAGTGGTAGATCGTCTGGCTCGACGGGTAGCCGGGCGGCTGGTTGCCGGGCGCGGCAACGATGTTGGCCACCATCGCCTTGCCGTCGTTGACGTTGCGGACGGTGTCCGACCACAGCTGGTCGGTCATCTCCGGGGTCAGCGGCCGGTCGCTCCAGTCCCGGGCGACGTAGTGGGTGCCGGTTCCCGCGAGCTGCTTGTTGAGCCCGTCGGCGACCTGGCCGATGGTGTCCGTGCCGTTCTCGGTGGTGCCGAGCTCGGCGGCCATCGCGTCCTGGTCCGGCAGCGCGTCGGTCTTGCTGGACAGCGCGATGCGGGCCGCCGTGGGGCCGCACCAGTAGCTGGTCTGCTGCTTCTGGTAGTCGACGTCGAGGGACTTGGTGACCGGCGGCGGGGCGGCCGCCGGAGCGGCGGGAGCCGGGGCGGCCGGGGCCGGAGCGGCTGCCGGAGCCTCCGGGGCCGGAGGAGCAACAGGGGCCTCGGGTGCCGGAGGGGTAGCCGGGGCCTCCGGGGCCGGTGCGACGGCCGGGGCCAGGGGAGCCGCGCTGTCGACGGCCTGAATCTGCACGGGGTGCGGGGCGGGTGCCTGCTCCGGGCCTGCGCCCGCCACCAGCGGCTGGCCGACCATCACGATCGCGCCACCGGCGACGACCACCGGGAGGACCTTGCCGGACACCCTGCCGATTCGGGCGCCACCGCCCTGCTTCGGGCCGAACTTGTCAACGAGTGCGCGGACTGCGGCCTTCGGGGTACGGCCGCCCGCATTGCCAGGCTTGTGCACGTGCGCCTTTCCGGGTCGGGGAAGATCCGGGCACCACCGCCGGGGTGCGGTGGCCTCTCGGGTCGAGGCGTCGTGACCAGATCGTGATGTACAGCTACCGAAAACGTAACTAAGGGTCACCGATCTTTCAACGTGTCACCTGATCGGGTTGGCATACTGTCGTGATCGACTCCGCTCCGTAGTGGTTGGCGCCGATCGGTAGAAAACCTCCCGATGCGGCCGAGCGGTTCCCGGAACAAAGCGCCTTCAGATCCGGCGCCAGGTACGTCGCTGGCGGCGTTTGCGCTGGTAGTGGACGTGGAAAATCGATACCCGACAACGATCAACGGCACCGGGCCGCGGCTCGTCCGGGCCGAGATCGACTTCTCGCGAACCGGTCCGCGAAGATCGGTTGAAACGCGACCGTGAGCCTGCGCACAAGAGATCTGCGGTGATCAGCCAAGCCCGTGAACGCCGTCATGTTGAGCGGCTGCAGCACCGGGAAGAACCTGCCGCGGCTCGCCTCGCGCCGGGGCGCCGAGGGCTCGGTGTGACACCTCGCAGGGGGACGGCGCTCGGTGGCGAAGCCTCGAAGGCCGGCTTCCGTTGCGGTGCGGGCGAGTGCGCAGCTACATCGACTAGCGCGGTGCTGCGGGTACCAGCCGTGCCGCCGGCGGTAGCGGTGCGTGCTCCGGGGAGGATGCGAATGCCTGGATCACGAGCGCGGCGAAGCGGCGGGAAGCTGTGACCTGGGCGGTCGTCGATGTGGCGTGGATGCTCCTGTTGGCCAGGAGCATGAGGATCAGGTCGTCTAGGACGAAGTCGGGGCGCAGGTGGCCGGTGTCCTTGGCGCGGTGGGCCAGTTCGGCGACCGAGTTCAGCGCGTGTTCGCGGCTTGCGGCGAAATCCATCGCGTTGGGGAAGGCCGACATGAAGGCTTCGGTGAAGCCCCGGTCGCGTGCGTGCAGCTCGCAGATCTTCTCGATGACGAGGCAGAAGCCGCGCCACGGATCCGGATCGGCGCGCCCCTCGTCGACGATGGCGTCGCACGCGCGCATCTCGTCCGCGAAGGCTTCGGTGACCAGAATCTGCTTGGTCGGGAAACGGCGGTACAGGGTGGCGGGGCCGACCCCGGCGCGCCGGGCGATCTTCCGCATCGGCACGTTCAGGCCTTCGGCGGCGAACAGCGCGCGGGCCGCGTCGAGGATGCGCTCGCGGTTGTCCAGGGCGTCGGAGCGCAAGACGTGAGGCAAACGGTCGTTCACCGCTCTCACTTTAGCTAAACGGACGGGGGCGTCCGTTAGTGTCCGAAGGCGTGGAAGCCTCGCGCTTCCCCGAGTTCGGCCCCTCGAACGAGCGCAGCCGGGCCGCATTGGGCGCCCTCGCCGAATCCGCGACGGACCGCTCGCGTCCGGCGCATCGTGCGGTGCCGGGGCCGGTTCCGATCGATCCCAGAACATGGAGATGACATTGAAGGCAGTCGCGATCCAGGCGTTCGGAAGTCCCGAAGGTCTGGCGGTCATCGACCTCCCCACCCCGACCCCCGGCGACGGACAGGTGTTGATCGCCGTTGAGGCGATCGGCGTCGGCGGTGTCGACGTCGTGATCCGCAGCGGTGCTCTCGCTGCCTACGGCTTCGCCGAAGGCCATATCCCCGGCGGCGAGGTAGCGGGCACCGTGACCGCAGTCGGCGACGACGTCGACAAGTCGTGGATCGGCCGGCGCGTGTGGGCGTTCACCGGTTCGGGCGGCGGCTACGTCGAGCAAGCGATCGCCCCGGTCGGGGAGGTCTTCCCCCTTCCCGAGAACCTGTCCGCTGTCGACGCGGTGACGCTCGGAAGCTCCGGAGTGGTGGCCCATTTCGCCCTTTCCCATGCCCGCTTCGCTCCCGGCGAGTCGGTGCTGGTGCGCGGCGCGGCCGGCAGCATCGGGATCACGACGGTCCAGCTCGCGGCTCGTGGTGGCGCCGGCGCGGTGGCGGTCACGACGTCGTCGGCCGAGCGCGGCGATCGCCTGCGCAAGCTCGGCGCGACCCACGTGCTGGACCGCTCCGGCGGGGGAGGCGAGAACGCTCCCGCGGGCTACGACGTCATCATCGACATCGTCGCCGGTGCGGGCATGCCTTCGTTCTTCGACAAGCTCAACCCGAACGGTCGCCTGGTGGCCGTCGGTGTGGTCGGAGGCCAGCCGCCGGCGGACTTCGGCACGAAGCTGATGGCTGCGTTCCGGAAGTCGATGTCGTTCGCCACCTTCAGCGCCGACACCGTGACCGAACCCGATCGACGTGCCGTGCGGACCGTGCAGTTCGCCGCCGCAAGTCGCGGCGAGCTGCACACGGTGGTGCACGAGTTGCTGCCGTTGGGGAAAGCCGTGCTGGCGCACCAGAAAATGGACGCCGGCGAGGTGTTCGGCAGGATCGTGCTGACGCCGTAGGCCTCGCAGCCGAAAACCTCAAATCGTCGAGGTCCGGTGTGGCGGCATGGGCTTTCGCAGCAGACGCCGGTGTCAGTTGGTCATGCCGCCTGCGAACGGCATCGCCTGCCAGTGGGCGACGGCAGGCTTCAGGTACTCCTCCAACACGGGCAGTTGTGGCACGAGCGTGAGGGTGGCGACGACCCGCAGCATCCCCACGGCGTTCACGAACTTCATGACTTCGTCGTTCAACGGCCGCAGGCCGTTGCGCTGTGCGCCGCGGTTGTAGGCGGCTTCGAGGTCGGGGCCGAGCTCGGCCAGGTCCCACTCGACGGGGCCCAGCGTGACCAGTTCGAAGTCGGCGAAGAGGTGCCCGTCTACCCCGGCGAAGATGTTCGCGGGCGGGGAGTCGCCGTGGATGGGCTGGAGGTCGACCCCGGGGAACGTCCCTTCGAACGCCGCGCGCGAGCTGACGAGCGGTTCCAGGACCTGCCACTCCCGGCTTGCGCGATCGAGCTCGGCTGGCCCGATGAGGTCGGGGCGGTTTTCCAGCAGGGCAAGGCTTTCCGCGACGAACTGAGGTTCGGCCGCGGACAGGAACGACAGCCGGCCCGGGTATGCGCGCATCGCGTCGTGCAGGTCGGCGGCGATTTCGGAGTTCGCCGCGTAGTCGGGTTCCCCGTCCCGGGACTCCTCGACGAACTGCCAGAACGTCATCGAGAACCCGTCACGCTGAATGGGTTCCCGTGGCACGAGAGGGCTGGGCGGGATCACGGGCGTTCCCCGGTCCGCGAGCCACTGTGTCACGTCCAGTTCCGCTTGCTGGCGGTGTGCCAGGGAATCGAGATCGGTGTTGTGCGGCAGGACGGTGGGAATCCGGGCCACGACCGGTGCGGGCGCAAGGTGGACGACGACGGAGAACAGGTCGTGGAGCACCGTCGCATCGGTCACGGTGAGTCCGAGATCGCGCCCTGCGCCGACGGCCGCGTCGACTGCGGCGGAGGTGCGGCGGGCGATGTGTTGCGGTGGCGCGAAGTCGGTCATGACCCGATTGTTCCATTTCGCGGCGTCCGGGCCCATCCAATTACCGGACGGGCCCGGACGCCGCGGAGCAGGCCGCTCGTCTAGAGGTTTTCCTTGAAGAAGGGTTCGAGCTTGGTGAAGGCCTGGTCGACGGCCGCAGGCTGGTCGTACAGGTCGTAGTGGCTGGCGCCTTCGACGACGAAGATGTCCTTCGTCTCGGACCGGGCGCGTTCGAAGAGCTCGAATCCGTCCCGGTAAGAACCGAACGCTCCCGGCACGCTGCCGACGATGATCTGCAGCGGCTGCGTCAGCAGCTTGTCCGCCAGGTGGAAGGCGTCGAAGCCGAAGGCGGTTTCGAGGCCGGACAGGCGCAGCTTGTTCGGCGAGCCGGGGCTCTGCGCCCTGGGCGTCCGGTAGTAGTCGACGGCGTTGACGATGTCGATGTCGGTGATGCCGGCCTGCTCGACCTCTTCAGGAGAGTTGGGGCAGTAGGTCGTGAGCACCGGCTCGGCGCCGCGGGCTTCGGCGGTGCGCTGCTGGCCGATCGCTTCGAGCGCGGCGAGGCCGCCTTCGCGCACGAGCCGTCCGTAGTTCGCGCCGACCACGGTGGCCAGCGCCTTGATCCGGTGATCGGTCATCGTGGCGTTGGCGGCGTAGCCGCCTGCGCCAGCGGCTGCGCCGTCTGCTGCGCGCGCACCGCGCGGCTCGCGTGCACCGAGATGATCTTCTCGTCGG